>JAEZEM010000051.1 GCA_023417745.1 Pseudomonadota bacterium | reverse complement strand
CCGGTTTTGCCATTTGTTTTCGAATTTGCTAGGGTCCCCTTGTTCAGATTTGCACATACTTCGGCACAAGGGGTACCCGGCTCATGCAACTCACCACGCGAAGCCGCTATGGCTTGCGCATGCTCCTCGACATCGCCCTGCACGGCGACGAGGGGCCGGTCCGCATCCAGGACATCGCCAAGCGGCGCGGCATTTCGGTCAAGTACCTGGAACAGCTGATCCGGGCGCTCAAGAAAGCGGGATTCATCAACAGCAAGCGCGGTCCCAAGGGCGGCCATGTGCTGGCCACGCCGGCCGAAGCCATCCGGGTCGGCGACGTGGTGCGGGCCTTGGAAAGCCGGCCCGAGCTCACCGAGTGCGTGGGCAATCCCGAGGTCTGCATGATCTCTACGGACTGCGTCACCCGCCAGATCTGGGCCCGGGCCACCGAGAGCATCTTCCGCGAGCTCGACGCCATCCACCTCTCGGACCTGCTCGTCCAGGCCCGCCGCTCCGAGATTCTCGGCCTGCCCTGCTGCTGAGGCGCGCCCCGCTCGGCCTCGCCGCCCGGTCTCGTCGTTCGGTTGGCCTCATCGCCTGCCCGGTCGCGCCGCTCGGCCACGCCGTTCCAGCTTTTGCGGCAGGCCTTTGGCCCTGGTTCGCCCCGGCCGGAGACGCGGGCAGGCGCGGACCTTCGTGTTGGCAATGCCTTGATAGGCGGGGCCTTCACGCCGCCGTGCCAGGGCTTGCCCTGGCGCGGCGGCGCGGCTGAAGCGCCCTTGCCCGGGGCTGCGCCTTCGCCCCTGGCTGGACAATGTAAACGCCGCCGCCTTCGTTTGAGGGCGGCGGCGTTGGCGCGTCCGGGACGTGGGGCCGCTAAGCGGCCGGGGATTACAGGGCGTAACGCAGGGCCGGCACGGCCGGAATGAGGCCAAGCTCCCGGCAGTGGTGGGCGAAAAGCACCAGGCTCGCCGCCGCGGCCGCGTCGAAATCGTAATTGACCACCCGGAAGTAGTCGAGAAGGGCGGCCGGCTTGATCCAATCAGGCAGGTCCGGGGCCTGCACAAGCTCGGGCAGGCGGGCCGGCAGGTCGCGGTTGACCTCGCGAAGCAACCGCCGGACCCGGTCCAGGGCAGCCAGGGGCCGGCCGCCAAGGCCTTCCCGCACGATCCACAGGGCGAAGACAAACGGCGTGCCGGCGAATTCGAGCCAGGCTTGGCCCAAATCCGTGACATGCCAGCCCGGCGGGGGCGACACGTACTTGGCCAGGGCCAGATCGCCGATTTCCACGAACGGCATGGGCCGGTTAATGCCCGTGCCCGGGGCGGCCACGGCAAAGCGCGGCTCGGGGAAACGCCAGGCGAACCGCCACAGGACGCGCAAGAGCGCGTTGGAGCTGGCCGAGGCCCCGGAAAGCTGCACCTCGCCGCCGGTGCGGGCCAGATACTCGGGCAGTTCGGCCAGGGGCACGGGGGAAAAGAGCAGCACGCTCTGGATGGGGCCGGTCGACGCCCGGATGCACAGGTCCGGCAGCAAGGTGAAGGCCTCGGGCCGGGCCAAGTAGGCGAAGGCCGAGGCCGGGGCGGCGTCGATGGTTCCGGCGGCCAGGGCGGCGTTGAGCTCGGAAGGGTGCCCGGACACGTAGGCGATGTCGCCGCCCTCGGGAAAGGCCGGCATGAGGGCCTGATACAGCGGCCAGACATTGAGATAGGCGATGCGGCCAAGTCGCAGGGGATCGTCTGCCATGGGCACTCCTTTTGCGCGCCAAAAAACGCGGCCCCGAGGGTATTCCCCCCGGGGCCGTCATGCAAGGCGAATTCCGGTGAACTAGTCGAGCTGGGACAGCAGCGTTTCCTTGATGGAATCGATGGAGCCGGAGCCTTCGAGTTCAATGTACTTGGTCTTCCCTTCGGCGGCCAGTTTCTTGTAGAAGTAGGCGGCGGCCAGGGTGCCGGTGTTGGTGTCGTAATAGATGTCGTGGCGCTTGTTGATGGCGTCCTCGTCCTGGTCGTCGGAACGGGTCTTGAGGTCGCCGCCGCACACCCGGCACTTGTCGCCATTGGGCTTGATGGCGTCGATGAAGACGTTGTTGGGATGGTTGGGATCGTTGGCGCACAGGCGACGGCCCATGATGCGATCCTTGGCGATCTGGCGGTCAAGCAGAATCTCGATGACGTAATCGAGCTTCATGCCTTCCTTCTGCAGGGCTTCCCAAAGCTTCTCGGCCTGGACCATGTTGCGGGGGAAGCCGTCGAGCAGCCAACCATTGCCGCCCTTGGCCTTGAGGGTCTCCAGGATCATGGGGATGGTGATCTCGTCGGGGACCAGCTCGCCCTTGTCGATGTAGCCCTTGGCCTTTTTGCCGAGCTCGGTGCCGCCGCCGATATGCTCGCGGAAGATAGCCCCGGACTCGATGTGGGCCAGGTTGTACTTCTTTTTCACCAGGGAACCCTGGGTGCCCTTGCCGCTGCCGTTGGGACCAAAAGTGAGAATATTCACCGGGACTGCCTCCATGTTTGATTTTTCACAATCGGCCTCATTACCCCCGCCGCCAAGCGCTGTCAATGGCGTTTCCGGTTTTGGCAGGGCAGGGGCCACGGCCCGGGCCGGCTCGTCCTTGCGGCAAAAGACCAATTCCGTGCGCCCTACCCGGACGGTCTTGCCGCCCGGAAACTGGAACAGACGACCGGTGTCGCGCCGAACGTAAGCCGCCTCCAGGCCGGCCAGGCCGTCGGCCAGGGCCTGGCCCGGCCCCAGGGCCTCAAGGGCGCGGGCATAAAGGCGCGCCCGCAAGGCCGGATGCAGGCCGGCAAGAAGCGCCCGGGGCAGGCGGATCGCGCCGCCCTCGTCCGGAACGGGGACGGGCAGGACTTCGTCGAAATAGGCGGCGTCCAGGCGGGCTTGCCGCCACAGCCGGGCGGCCGCGTCCAGGGCCCGGGGGTTTTCTTGCAGCACCAGGGGCAAAAGTCCATGACGCACCCGGTTGCGAAGGTAGGCCGGATCGGCGTTGGACGGGTCGTCGATGGTCGGCAGGCCCAGGGCGGCCGTGAAATCCGTGATCGCGCTGCGGGGTGTTACAAGCAGCGGCCGCAGCAGCCGCCGGGCCGGGTCCAGGGCGGCCATGCCGCCCAGGGCCGGCCAGCCCGCGCCGCGCGTGACGCGCATGAGCTGGTCCTCGGCCAGGTCGTTGAGCTGATGGCCGGTCAGCACCCAGGCGTTGTCCCGGCCGGCTAGGCAGTCGGCGAAAAAGGCCTGCCTGGCCTGTCGTCCGGCGTCCTCGATGCCGATGCGGCGCTGCCGGGCCAGGGCGGCCACATCGGCCCGGGCGGCGAGGCAGGGCAAGCCAAGGCTGCGGCAAAGCGCCCCCACGGCCTCGGCCTCGGCCCCGGATTCGGCCCGCAGCCCATGGTCGAGGTGGGCGGCCCAAAGCCCGGCCAGTCCCAGGCGTTCCCGCAGGATGGCGGCCATGGCCAGCAGGGCCACGGAATCCGGGCCGCCGGAGCAGGCCACGATCCAGGTCGCCCCGGCCGGCGCGTGGCCGCACGGGCCGGCGACAAAGGAGGCCACGCCCAGGCACAGCCGGGCCAGGCGGTAGGGCAGGGCACTGAGGAGCGGCAGCCCGTGGCCGGTTGGGGAAAGGTTGTCCGGGGGAAGCGTCGGCATGTCGGGCCTTGCTGCTGCGGCGGAGCTGGTCCGGTCCGGCGGGCGCGGCGGGCATTTCGCCGCCAACGCTTCGCCGACGTTGCTGAGGAATACGGGCCTTGGTGGCGTTGGCAAAAAGCGGCTTATGGCGAAGAAAACTTTTGGTTTCAGTGTATCGTTGCGGCAAACGGCATTTCGGCGTTAGCGTAAAGCTGTGCCGGGCCGGACATGAGGCGTCCCGGGCGCGGCCGGGACGCCCAGAATGCGAAAGACGGCGGCGTGGCTTCCGATTAGATCGGAATGTCGAGTTCGCGAATGAAGTTATCCAGGAAATCGATCATTTGTTGCCGTTGCTCCGGGGTGCAGTAGCTGATGCAGGAACAGCGCAGCTTGCCTCGCCCGCGCACGAGCAGTTCGAGCTTGAGCCAGTTGCGTCCGGTTTCCAGCACGAGCATGTAGGGGCCGCACTCGCCGTAGTGCTGCTGCTGCTCGTCATTGAGCATCTCCTGCGGAAAGGGGATGTAATAGATGTGGTCCAGGGGACCCTTGAAGCCTTTTTCCGTCAAGTGCCGCTCGATCTGCTCCATGTTCTCGGCGGACACTTCGTCGATCAGATAGGATCGCATGGGTTACTCGCTTGCATCCGTCGCGTCGAAGTCGTCGGGCGTCTCCGCGTGCTTCGGCGGTTTGCGGTCCGCGTGGGCGTCCGTTGGGACTTTTTCGCGGTCCAGATTGTACATGCGCCGGGTGAGGTCCACGAACCGCTCGCCGTGCTCCTCTTTGGCCCGCCGCTTGAGAAAGGCGATGGGCTCGTGGAGCATCTTGCGGCTGATGGACAGGGCCATGGTTTCCAGGGCCGCCCGGGTTTCCTCGGGCACGTCCGGCCCCAGTCGCCGCAAGGTCTTTTGCAGCTCCTGGCGGGCCAGCCCGGCGCCGCCGTCCAGCAGATCCACGATGGTGGGCTTGACGTCCAGCGATTTTACCCATTCGCCGAAACGCTCTACCTGGAGGCCGATGATGTCCCTCGCCCGGGCGGCCTCCTCCCGGCGCTGGGCCAGGTTTTCCTCCACCACTTCCTGCAGGTCGTCGATGTCGTAAAGGTAGACGTTATCCAGGCTGTTGATGTCCGGATCGATGTCGCGAGGCACCGCGATATCGATGAAAAACATGGGCTTGTGCCGTCTGGCCTTGAGCACGGCCCGCACGTCCTTGGCCCGGATGACCACATGGGGCGCGCCGGTGGAGCTGATGACGATGTCCACCTCGTGCAGGCGCGAAACGAACTCCTCAAAGGCCACGGCCCGGCCCTTGAAGCGCCCGGCCAGTTCCTCGGCCCGGGCATAGGTGCGGTTGGCCACCAGGATCTCCGACACCCCGGAGGTGAGCAGGTGCACGGCGGCGAGCTCCGCCATCTCGCCGGCCCCGACCAGCATGGCCTTCTTGCCGGCCATCTCGCCGAAGATGCGCTTGGCCAGCTCCACGGCGGCATAGCTGATGGACACGGCGCTAGCCCCGATGCCGGTGGCCGTGCGCACCTTTTTGGCCACGGAAAAGGCCTTGTGGCACAGCCGGTTGGTGATGACCCCGGCGGTGCGGCTGGCCACGGCGTGGCGGTAGGCGGCCTTGAGCTGCCCTAGTATTTGCGGTTCGCCGAGCACCAGGGAATCAAGCCCCGAGGCCACGCAAAACAGGTGGTCCACAGCGGCCATGCCCTGGTGGGCATAAAGATGCGGGGCCAAAAGGGCCGGGTCCTGGCCGCACTGGTCGGCCCAGGCCGCCAGCACCGCCGCCTTGGGATCGCGCCCCACGGGGTCGACCACCAGCACTTCCACCCGATTGCAGGTGGAAAGGACTAGCGCCTCGCGCACGCGGGCCTCGCCGCCAACCAAAAGCTCGCCGAGTTTCGGCCGCTCGCCCAAGGCGAACGCTTCCCGAACCTCTACCCCGGCAGTCTTATGGTTGAGGCCAAACAGGTAAATCTGCTGCTCCATCGATATATCGCGCAAAGCTATGGTGTGTGGGCATGAAGAAATTGATGACCAGCATGGACACAAGGGTAAGACCGAACAGCCAGATGGCCATACGGGCGGGCTTGCGCCCCTGCCAGCCCAGCATCAGACGCTGGTGGAACAGGAAAGCGAAGAGCAGCCAAATGCAAATGGCTGTCACTTCCTTAGGATCATAGGAGAAAATGCGGTTCCAGGTGAGCTTGGCCCACACGAAGCCGGACAGCAGTCCCAGGGTGTAGAGGGGAAAACCGGCGGCCACCGCCCACCGATTGACCGTATCGCAGGTGGAAAGGG
>JAEZEM010000008.1 GCA_023417745.1 Pseudomonadota bacterium | reverse complement strand
TAAACGGGCTGGGGGGGGGGGGGGTGGTCTGCTAGCTTGGACGGTGCAACCACTGCCGTGCTTCGTCCATGACCGGGTCCCCGCCGGGGTCTCCGGAGCTGGTTTGTCGGCGCTTTTGGACGGACGTGAAAAAAAGAACATTACCCTTGACTGGGGTTGCGGCGCTTGTTAAACCGATCACAAGCTAACCGCAGGCAGTTCACAAACGGAAGCGATTCCGGGGTTTTGTTGCAAAGAGGCGGCGGGGATGGCGAAAATCCCCAAGCCCGGCGGTTGCATAGAACGTCGGCACCAAGCGACGCCGACGCATGAGGGCAAGCCGGAGCCAGACGCACAATGCGTCACTTGGCGACGGCGCGCGGATGTCCCAGGCGTCCAGGCGTTCAGCTCTTTAATGGATTGGGCGCTGGGTGTACAACAACTAAACGTTTGGAGGACTACTTATGCCTACCTTTGTGGATCCGAGCAAGTGTGACGGATGCAAAGGCGGTGAGAAGACCGCGTGCATGTACATTTGCCCCAATGACCTGATGATTCTGGATCCTCAGGAAATGAAGGCCTTCAATCAGGAGCCTTCCGCTTGCTGGGAATGCTATTCTTGCGTGAAGATCTGCCCCCAGGGCGCCATCTCCGCCCGTCCCTACGCCGACTTCGCTCCCATGGGCGGCACCTCGATCCCCATGCGTTCCGCCGACTCCATCATGTGGACCGTGAAGTTCCGCAACGGCAACATCAAGCGCTTCAAGTTCCCCATCCGCACCACCCCCGAAGGTTCGATCAAGCCCTTCGAAGGCAAGCCGGAGCCGGGCGATCTGGAAAGCGAACTGCTTTTCACCGAGACCGCTCTGGTCGCCCCCAAGGAAGCCCTTGGCAAGAAGTTCGACGTCACCGGCGCCGACACCGTGCAGTGCTGGCTGGACGGCTTCTGCAAATAGTCCGTTTCGTCAACTGATTAGCCATCCACCCTACGGAGGACATATATTATGCCGACCATTCCCGTGAAGGACGAGCCCAAAGGCGTTGCCCTTGCCGAGCCGGAACTGATTGAAAAAGATATCGACATCCTCTTTGTCGGCGGCGGCATGGGCTGCTGCGGCGCGGCTTTCGAAGCCGTTCGCTGGGCCGACAAAGTTGGCGGCGACATCAGCATCATGCTGCTGGACAAGGCCTCCCTCGAGCGCTCCGGCGCCGTTGCCCAGGGCCTGTCCGCCATCAACACCTACCTCGGCAAGAACGATGCTGACGACTACGTCCGCATGGTCCGCACCGACCTGATGGGCCTGGTTCGCGAAGACCTGATCTTCGACCTTGGCCGTCACGTCGACGATTCCGTTCACCTGTTCGAAGAGTGGGGCCTGCCCTGCTGGACTAAAGACGCCTCGGGCCACAACCTCGACGGCGCCCAGTCCAAGGCCGCCGGCGTCTCCCTGCGCACCGGCGCCGACCCCGTCCGCTCCGGCCGTTGGCAGATCATGATCAACGGTGAGTCCTACAAGTGCATCGTGGCCGAAGCCGCCAAGAATGCCCTGGGTCAGGACCGCTACCTGGAGCGCATCTTCATCGTGAAGCTGCTCCTGGACGCCAAGCAGCCCAACCGCATCGCCGGTGCCGTGGGCTTCTCCACCCGCGAAAACAAAGTCTATGTCTTCAAGTCCAACGCCATCCTGGTGGCTTGCGGCGGCGCGGTCAACGTGTACCGTCCCCGCTCCACTGGTGAAGGCATGGGCCGCGCCTGGTACCCCGTGTGGAACTCCGGCTCCACCTACACCATGTGCGCTCAGGTCGGCGCTGAGATGACCATGATGGAAAACCGCTTCGTCCCCGCCCGCTTCAAGGACGGTTACGGCCCGGTCGGCGCTTGGTTCCTGCTCTTCAAGGCCAAAGCCACCAACGCCAAGGGTGAAGACTACTGCGTCACCAACCGCGCCATGCTGAAGCCCTACGAGGATCGCGGCTACGCCAAGGGTCACATCATCCCGACCTGCCTGCGTAACCACATGATGCTCCGTGAAATGCGCGAAGGCCGCGGCCCCATCTACATGGACACCGCCGGCGCCCTCCAGGCCACCTTCGCCAACCTGAACGCCGAGCAGCAGAAGCACCTTGAGTCCGAAGCTTGGGAAGACTTCCTCGACATGTGCGTCGGCCAGGCCAACCTGTGGGCCTGCACCGACACCGAGCCCGAGAAGAAGGGCTCCGAGATCATGCCGACCGAGCCGTACCTGCTCGGTTCCCACTCCGGCTGCTGCGGCATCTGGGTCTCCGGCCCGGACGAAGCCTGGGTTCCCGAAGAGTACAAGATCAAGGCCGACAACGGCAAAATCTACAACCGCATGACCACGGTCAACGGCTTGTGGACCTGCGCTGACGGCGTCGGCGCCTCCGGCCACAAGTTCTCCTCCGGCTCCCACGCTGAAGGCCGTATCTGCGGCAAGCAGATGGTCCGTTGGGTCGTCGACCACAAGGACTTCAAGCCCACCCTGTCCGTGACCGCCGCCGAGCTGGCCAAGGAAATCTACCAGCCCTGGCAGACCTTCAAGGACAACGTCGGCGTCTCCACCGACCCGGTCGTCAACCCGAACTTCATCAGCCCGCACAACTTCATGATGCGCCTGGTCAAGTGCACGGACGAGTACGGCGGAGGCTGCGCCACCCTGTACACGACCTCCAAGACCCTGCTCGACACCGGCTTCCAGCTGCTGCAGTACCTGGAAGAGGACAGCAAGAAGCTGGCCGCCCGCGACCTGCACGAGCTCATGCGCTGCTGGGAACAGTACCACCGCCTGTGGACCGTCCGCCTGCACATGACCCACATCATGTTCCGCGAAGAGACCCGTTACCCGGGCTTCTACTACCGCGGCGACTTCCTGGGCCTGGACGACTCCAAATGGAAGTGCTTCGTCAACTCGAAGTACGATCCGGCCACCAAGGAAACCAAGGTCTTCAAGAAGACCTACTACCAGATCATTCCCGACGCTCAGTAGGAATGACCAGAGCGGCCGCCGGGTTAGCCCGGCGGCCGCTTTTTAACGGTCTTACCCGGGCGGATGGACCGTGCTTGTACGCCTACGGCGGGGGCGGTCTATCCTCGCGGATCAGGCCGTTTTCTTGCTGGCCTTAACCATTGCCGGGAGGTTGCGATGTCGAGCAACGCGATACTGGTCGTCGGCGGCGGCTTCAGCGGCATAACCGCCGCGCTGGAAGCCGCGGAGGTCGGCCACGAAGTCTACATCGTCGAGAAAAACCCCTTTCTCGGCGGCCGGGTGATGCAGCTCAACAAATATTTCCCCAAGCTGTGCCCCCCGTCCTGCGGACTGGAAATTCAGTTCCAGCGCATTAAGAACAATAAAAAAGTCAAGTTTTTCACCCTCGCCGAAGTGACCAAGGTCACGGGCAAAGCCGGCGACTACGAAGTCACGGTGAAAATCAAGCCCCGCTTCGTCGAGCCCGGCAGCGTCGATCTCTCGGATACCGCGAAAAAGCTGTCCAAGGACGTCAAAAGCGATTTCGAACTGGGCCTGGGCGACCGCAAGGCCCTGTACATGGACGTGCCGTTTGCCTTCCCCAACCGCTACGTCCTGGACAAGGAACGCTGCACTAAGGAAGACCTGGAAGTCCTGTCCGGCTCCGACGTCATCAATCTCGACGACGCCCCCAAGGAAATCGTCCTCAAGGTCGGTTCCATCGTCTACGCCACCGGCTGGAAGCCCTACGACGTCACCCGCCTGACCAACCTCGGCGCGGGCGACATCGCCAACTGCGTGACCAACATGCAGCTGGAGCGGCTGGCCTCCCCCAACGGCCCGACCTGCGGCGCCATCGTGCGCCCCTCCGACGGCAAGGCCCCGCGCAGCGTGGCCTTTGTCCAGTGCGCCGGTTCCCGCGACGAGAACCACCTCAACTACTGTTCCTACATCTGCTGCATGGCGTCGCTCAAGCAGGCCGCCTACGTCCGGGAAGCCTTCCCCGATGCGCGCGTGACCATCTACTACATCGACCTGCGCACCCCCGGCCGCTACGACAACTTCGCCAAGCGCATCCTGGATGACGACCGCATAAGCGCGGTCAAGGGCAAGGTGGCCGCCGTGGCCGAGGACGCCGGCACCGGCGACGTCATCCTCACTGTGGAAGACGCGGTCACCGGCATCAAGTCCGACAACCGTTTCGAACTGGTCGTCCTGGCCACGGGCATGCAGCCGAGCATTGCCGGCGAACGCCTGCCTGTGGACGTGCCCGTCGATGAGATGGGATTTATCGTGGGCGGCGAGGAAAAGGGCATTTTTGCCGCTGGTTGCGCCGCCACGCCCCTTGACGTCATGAAGTCGGCCCAGTCGGCCACCGGCGCGGCCATGAAAGCAATCGCTTCGGTGCGAGGGAGGTAGCGGCGATGGCCGAAAAAATCGGTGTGTATATCGACGAATCCAGCGTCGCCCCGCTTCTGTCCGCCGAGGAGTTGGTCGCGTTCGTCAAGGCAAAATGCGCTGGGGCCTGCCCCATCGTCAAATCGCACAAGCGTCTGTCCAGCCCCGACGGCGTGGCCATGATCAAGGCCGACGTCGAGTCCGGCGAGATCGACGCGGTCATGCTGGCCGGCACCTCGCCCCGCGTGGACTGGGAAGTCTTCGACTTCGGCGACAAGGTCATCGTGGACCGGGTCAACCTGCGCGAGTTCGTGACCCTGTCCTACAAAAACCCGGACGGTTCGGCCCCTGTGGCCGGGCAGCCCGTGCCCCGCGAGCTGACCTCCATGGTGCAGGACTACCTGCGCATGGGCGTGGTCAAGCTCCAGAAGATGGCCATGCCCAATCCCGAAATCCCCGAGACCAACAAGACCATTCTGGTCCTTGGCGGCGGCTGGACCGGCATCAACGCCGCCCTGGCCGCGGCCGGCGCCGGCTACTCCGTGGTCCTCGTGGAAAAGGAAGCGGCCCTGGGCGGCAAGGCGGCCAACCTCTACAAGACGTTCCCGCTGGCCTATCCTTACCTTGAAGCCACCGACACCGGCATTGACCGCCTCATCGGGCTGGTCGCCGGCAACAGCAAGATCACGGTCAAGCTGTCCACGACGCTCAAGCTCCTGGCCGGCGCGCCGGGCCTCTACGAGGCCACCTTGGTCACCGGGGGCAAGGAAGAGACCCTGCCCATCGGCTCCGTGGTCCTGGCCGCCGGCTGGCAGCCCATGGACGGCGAAGCCCTGGCCCCCTACGGCTACGGCACGCTCAAAAACGTCGTCACCTCGGCCGAGTTCGAGGCCATGGTCAAGGCCGGTTCCATCAAGCGGCCTTCCGACGGCAAGGCGCCCAAGACCGTGGCCTTCATCGTCGACGTGACCAAGGCCCTGGAGGCCAAGCCGGCCGCTCCCGTCGAGGAAGCTCCGGCCGAAGCCGCCAAGCCCGCCGAGGCCAAGGAAGGCGAGGAAGCCGGACCGGTCTTCACACCCATCAAGACCCCCAAGCACCTGGCCTACTCCTCGGAGCTGACGAGCCTTGTGGCCCTTAAGCAGGCCAACTACGTGCGCGAGAAGCTCGACGACGCCGTGGCCATGATCATCTATGACAACATGATGGTCCCCGGCTTAAACGAGCGCTACTACCGCGCCGCCCAGGACAACCCCGGCGTCATGCTCACCAAGGGCACGGTCACCGGCGTGGCCGAGGAAGGCGTCAGCCTGGTGGTTTCGGCTAAGGACACGCTGCTTGGCGGCGACATCTCCCTGGCCGCCGATCTGGTCGTCGTGCCCACCGGCATCGTGCCGGCCACGGCCCTGGACCCGACCATCAACCTGCTCTATCGCCAGGGGCCGGCCTTCCCGGATCTGCAGCTCTTCGACGGCTTTGCCGATTCGAACTACATCTGCTTCCCCTACGAGACCCGCCGCACCGGCATCTACGCCGCCGGCTGCGTGCGCCAGCCCATGACCATGGCCCAGGCCAAGGAAGACGCGGCCGGCGCGGCCCTTAAGGCCATCCAGTGCATCGAGTCCGCCAGCCGGGGCGTGGCCGTCCATCCCCGTTCGGGCGACCTGTCCTATCCGGTGTTCAACTTCGTGCGCTGCACCCAGTGCAAACGCTGCACCGAGGAATGTCCGTTCGGCGCCCTGGACGACGACGAAAAGGGAACGCCCAAGCCCAATCCCACGCGCTGCCGCCGCTGCGGCACCTGCATGGGCGCTTGTCCGGAACGCGTCATCTCCTTTGACAACTACAATGTCGACATGATCGGCTCCCAGATCCGCGAGTGCGAAATCCCGCCGAAAATCGAAGACGGCGGACCGCGCGTGTTCATTCTGGCCTGCGAAAACGACGCCTATCCGGCCCTGGACATGGCGGCGCTTCGCGGCAAGAAGTGGAGCCCCTACGTGCGCATCATCCCTGTTCGCTGCCTGGGTTCGGTCAACGCCATCTGGGTTGCCGACGCCATGAGCAAGGGCGTTGACGGCGTCATGATGCTTGGTTGCAAGTATGGCGACGACTACCAGTGTCACTTCGTCAAGGGTTCCGAGATCTGCAACCGCCGCAAGGAAAACATCGCCGAGTCGCTCAAGCGCCTGGGCGTCGAGCCCGAGCGCGTCGAGCAGTATCAAGTGGCCATCGACGAATATGACAAGATTCCCGACATGATCGACCAGTTCATGGACATGGTCCTCAAGATCGGGCCGAACCCGTTCAAAGGCTATTAGGAGGGAAGGCTCCATGGCAAACGAGCAGCGTATCAAGCCCGATCTGCAGTTCGTCAAGGACGTGCAGGCGGCCGGTGGCGAAGCCGTCAAGAAGTGCTACCAGTGCGCCACCTGCAGCGTGGCCTGCCC
>JAEZEM010000519.1 GCA_023417745.1 Pseudomonadota bacterium | reverse complement strand
CCTCCCGGCCGCCGGAGGCATCTTCCTCTTTTTCCCGCTACTGCCCCAAGCCCCGCAACCGCAGCCCCACCAACCGGATGAAGCCGGTGGCGTCGGCCTGGTTGTAGACCTCGTCTTTTTCGAAGGTGGCGAGCTTGGGGTTGTAGAGGCTGTTGGGCGACTTGCGGCCCAGGGGATAGGCTTGGCCCTTGTAAAGTTTGATCCGCACCGTGCCGGTGACGCGTTCCTGGGCCTGATCGATCATGGCCTGCAGGGCTTTGCGTTCCGGGGCGTACCAGAAGCCGTTGTAGACCATTTCGGCGTAACGCGGGATGAGGCTGTCGCGCAGGTGCATGACTTCGCGGTCCAGGCAAATGCCTTCGAGGTCGCGCCGGGCGATGTGCAGGATGGTGCAGCCCGGGGTTTCATAGACGCCGCGCGACTTCATGCCGACGAAGCGGTTTTCCACCATGTCGATGCGGCCCACGCCATGCTTGCCGCCCAGGGTGTTGAGCTTTTTGATGAGCGCGGCCGGGGACAGTTTTTCGCCGTCGATGGCCACCGGGTCGCCGTGCTCGAAATCGATGGTGACGACGTCGGCCGTATCCGGGGCTTTTTCCACGGGCACGGTGAGCAGATAGGTGTCGGCGCTGGGTTCGTTCCAGGGGTCTTCGAGTTCGCCGCCCTCGAAGCTTAAGTGCATGAGGTTGCGGTCCATGCTGTGGTCCGAGCCTTTCTTGTCGGAAGGCACGGGGATGCCGTTGTCCTTGGCGAAATTGAGCAGATCCGTGCGCGAGGCGAAATCCCATTCGCGCCAGGGGGCGATGGTGCGCAGGTCCGGGGCCAGCACGCCGGTGGTCAGTTCGAAGCGCACCTGATCGTTGCCCTTGCCGGTGGCGCCGTGGGCCACGGCCTGGGCGCCCTCGGCCCGGGCCACGTCCACCAAACGCTTGGCGATAAGCGGCCGGGCGATGGAGGTGCCGAGCAGATAGCGGCCTTCGTAGATGGCTCCGGCCCGCAGCATGGGGAAGATGAAGTCCTTGGCGAACTCTTCTCGCAGGTCGTCGATGTAGGCCTTGGTCGCGCCGGTTGTAAGGGCTTTTTCTTCCAGGCCGTCGAGTTCCTCTTCCTGGCCGAGGTCGCAGGTGACGGTGACGACTTCACAGTTGTAGGTCTTTTTGATCCACTTGAGGATGACCGAGGTGTCGAGGCCACCGGAGTAGGCCAGGACGACTTTCTTGATGGTGCTCATGGCGCTTTCCTTGGATCGGCCGGCCGGCGTGCCCCCTGGCGATCAGGCGGTGACAACGCGGCGGGCCGGGATATTGCTGCATACGGGGCGGACCTTCGCGCGAGGCGCGCTAGTCGGCCGCCGTGAAAACCCATTCGAGGATGGCTTTTTGGACGTGGAGCCGATTTTCGGCTTCGTCCCAGACGATGGAGGCCGGACCTTCCATGACGGCGTCGGTGATCTCCTCGCCCCGGTGGGCAGGCAGGCAGTGGAGCACCTTGGCCCCGGGCGCGGCCTTGGCCAAAAGCGCGTCGTTGATCTGGTAGCCGGCGAAGATCTTCACGCGGGCGGCGTGTTCGGCTTCCTGGCCCATGGAGGCCCAGACGTCGGTATAAAGGTAGTCGGCCCCGGCCGCGGCCTCGGCCGGATCGGTGACGACGGTGACGTCGGCCCCTTGTTCCCGGGCCTTGGCCACCACGGCCGGGTCGGGCTTGTAGCCGTCGGGCGAGGCGATGGCCACGCGGATGGGAAAGCGGGCGGCGGCGTTGACGATGGAATGGGCGATGTTGTTGCCGTCGCCGACGTAGGTGAGCTTCAGGCCGTCAAGGCGTCCGGAGTGCTCGCGCATGGTGAGCAGGTCGGCCATGATCTGGCAGGGATGGTAGGCGTCGGACAGGGCGTTGACCACGGGGATGGAGCCGTAGCCGGCCAGATCGGCCAGCTTGTCGTGGCCGAAGGTGCGCACGATCAGGCAGTCGGCGTAGCGCGACAGCACGCGGGCGGTGTCGCGGATGGGTTCGTCGCGGCCGAGCTGGGAATCGTTTTGGGTCATGAAGATGGGCCAGCCGCCGAGATGGCGCACGGCAACCTCGAAGGACACCCGGGTGCGGGTGGAGGCTTTTTCGAAAATGAGAATGCAGGTCTTGCCGGCCAGCAGATCGCTGCGGTGGTCGGCGGCCTTCATGGCGGCGGCCCGGTCAAGGATGCGGGCGGCTTCGTCGTGGCTGAAATCAAGGATGGTCAAAAAATGTCGGGGCATTGCGGTATCCTTCCGGAGCGACTTCCCAGAATTGGTAAAAAAGAAGTCGTTACCCTTCAACAGCGACGTTTGTAAAGCGTTGTTGCGTCCGCCCTCGCCCCGCCGCCGACGCCTGTCGGCGCGTGTCGGCGCGTTGACCGGGGCCAGAGCCGGTGCTAGAAACGGCAGATGGGAAAACCTCCCCCAGCCTGCCTGGATAAGGCTGGGGCGGAGGCGACAGCCGGCATACGTTCCCGGCCCAGGAGGCTTGCATGAAGACGATCTGGAATCTCTTGGCATTGTTCGCATTGATCGCGGCCCTGTCGGGCTGCACGGTCACGGCCGCGCCCATGGTTTACGTGCCGTCGCCGGCCTGTCCCGAAGGCTACTACTACGCCTCGGGCTACGGCTGCCTGCCCCTGCCGGCCGGCGTGGTCGTGCCGCCCGACGCGATCTACGCCGTGGTCAATACCGAGGGCCTGAGTCTGCGCAACTGCGGCTCCATGCGCTGCGACATCATCAATTCCCTCAATCGCGGCGAACAGGTGCAGGTGCTCAGCCACCAAGGCGACTGGACCCATGTCTGGGCCTTCACCCGGGGCCAGGAAGGCTGGGTGGCCAGCCGCTACCTCAACTAGCCGCGCTCCGATCAGCGAGCCTTGCGCTTGGGGACAAGCCGTCCGACGCGGTCTTTTCCTCAAACAATTCGTCCTTGTTCCCCGAGGTCGCCAACCAGGCGGCCTCGGGCCAAGGACGACGGTCGCGCCGGTTTGGCCGCCGCTTCGCTTCTGGACAAAGCGCCATGCCGCGTCTATAGGCCAGCGGATGCAATATGTTTCGGACCGTCCCGGCCTGGGGCGCAACCTCCCTTTTCTGTCCCGTGTTTTCGCAACGGCTCTCCTGGCCGCCTGCCTCGGCGGGGCGATGTTCGCCCCCGAGGCCTGGGCCAAAAAACAGCCCAAGAACCAACCGACCCAAGCCGAGCCGGCCACGGCCCAGTCCCTGGCTGCGGCGGCTCAGACGGCCTGCTCCCCCAAAAAAATCCTCATCGTCGGCGACTCCTTCGCCGTAGGCCTGGGCATGACCCTGGAGCAATCCCTCAAGCACCGGGGGCCGGTGGCCCTGGCCAGCAAAGGCAAGGTGTCGAGCGGACTCAACAGCCCCAAGTTCTATGACTGGGAAAAAGCCTTGGGCGAATTCCTGGACGCCGAGAAGCCCGACGCCATGGTGGTCATGCTCGGCGGCAACGACGCCAAGAACGGCAAGGGAACGCCGGAGTGGTCCCGGGATTTCCAGGCCAAGGCCGAGCGGTTTCTGTCCATCGCCGCCGGCCGGGGCGTGCCCGTGGCCTGGGTGGGGCTGCCGCCCATGCGCGAGAAGACCTTCAGCCAGAAGGCCTGGACCGCCAACGAGGCCATGCGGGCCGCCTGCGCCACCTCCAAAGGTTGCCGCTTCATCGACTCGTGGGATCTTTTCGCCGATAATTCCGGCAATTTCTCGGCCAAAAAGCCGGTCGCCGGCAAGGCCGTGCCCGTTCGCGGCAAGGACGGGGTCCATTTCAGCCCGGCCGGCTGCAAGCTCCTCACCGACCGCATCGCCACCGGCCTGCCCGTGGCGCCCTGACGCCGCCAACCCGCGCGCCAAACGCCGACACCCCAGTACCATCCATGAGTTGGAAAAAAGCCTGCCTCATATACTGCATCGCCCTGATCGTCGCCATGTTGGCCAACATCGAAAAGGTGTCGGTCTGGGTGGACGACCGCTTGGGCGACGGACCGGCCTCGGAAGCGGCCCGGCAGGTGCGCCGGGTGCGCAATCTTTGGCGCGAAACGCAGCTGGCCGCCCATTGGCGGCAGCTCGACTGCGACATGGCCCCCTATTTCGATGAGACGTACAAGAACAATCTGGCCTGCCGCGAGGAGCCTACCTCCGACGCCGCCGCCCAGGCCCTGCGCGAGCGCCTGGACCCCAACCAGCCCCTGCTCAAGCCCGACGAGCCCATCGACGCCGACAACCTGCTGGCCGCCCTGTCGCCCCCCAAACCGGGAGCGGCCGAAGGCGACGCCGCCAGGCCGGCCGTAGCCCATACGCCTCCTTCCGGCCAGCCCGGTCCCGGGGAACCTACCCTGACCCAGGGCAAAGGACCGGCCCCGCGCAAGCTGCTGGTGGTCGGCGACTCCCTGGCCATCGGCCTGTCCCTGTCGCTGCGGCGCAGCGTGGCCGAAATCGAAGGGCTGGAACTCATCGAGGAAGGCAAGGTCTCAAGCGGCCTGGCCAATCCCAAATACTACGACTGGAGCCGGGCGCTTCGGGTCTTTCTCGATAAGTACAAGCCCGACCTGGTCGTGGTCATGATGGGGGCCAACGACGCCAAGTACATCAACGTCAATGAAAAACCCCGCTCACCCGGCAATCCCAACAAGACCTGGCCGGAGGTCTTTTCCATGCGCGTGGAGGATTTCCTTGCCGCCATGCAGGAAAAAAACATCCGCAATTACTGGATAGGCCTGCCCGTCATGGGCGACGCGCCCTATGCCAAGCAGGTCGAAATCATGAACGACATCGTGAAAACCGAGACGATCAAGTTCCGCAACAGCACCTACCTGGACACCTGGACGCTTCTGGCCGACGACCAGGGCAATTACTCGACGTTTTTGCCCAACGACAAAGGGGTCAAGATCAAGGTGCGGGCCAACGACAAGGTGCACTTCACCGTGGCCGGCGGCGACATCCTGGCCCAGGCCTTCCTGGCCGCCCTGGCCAAGGACGTAGAGATCGTGGCAAAAAAACCGACCGCCGCCGCGCCCCAGGCCGCCCAGACAGCCCCCAAATAGGCGGCTGGAGACCACGTGCCCAATTCGACCGCCCAAGACGCCGGCCCCGAGCCGCAACGCCGGACGCCGCCCCATCTGCCGACTGCGATCATACACCGGCAACACGCCGAACACGCCGTGCGGGCGGCCGCCCCTGGCCCGGCCCGCCGCGTCCTGGCCGCCCTGGCCTGCCTGGCCTGTCTGCTCGGCACGGCCTGCGGCCAGGACGAAGCGCCCAAAACCGCTGACGCCCCCAAGGCGACGGCCCCTGCCGCAACGCCGGCCAAGACCGCGTCACCGGCTGGGGCGTCCCAGTCTTCCCAAACGCCCCAGTCGTCCCAGACTCGGGCCAAACGCCTGCTCGTGGTCGGCGACTCCCTGTCCATAAGCCTTGGCGAACAGCTCGAACACGCCCTGGCCGGCGCGCCCGGCCTGGATTTTACCCGCGACGGCCAGCGCTCCACGGGCCTGAGCCGCCCGGAGCTCCTGGACTGGCCGGCCCGGTTGCGGGAACTGGTCGCCAAATCCCCGCCCGACATCGTGGTCATCATGATCGGGGCCAACGACGTCATGCCGCTGACGGCCGGGGACGGCAGCCGGGTCTATTTCGACCAGCCGGCTTGGGGCGAAACCTACGCCGCCAAGGCCCGGGAACTTGTCGCCATCTGCCGCCAGGCCAACCCCGAGGTCGCCATCAGCTGGGTCGGCGCGCCGTCCATGGGCGACGCGGCCCTGGCTACTGGCGTAAAGCGCGTCAACGCCGTGCTGGCCAAGATGTGCGCCGAGGCGGGCTGCCGCTTCATCGACGCCGAAGCCGCTTTTTCCGACGCCGATGGGCGTTATACCCGCCATGCCAGGGACGCGGCCACGGGCGAAGCCACGGCCATCCGCACCGCCGACGGCGTGCACCTGACCGAGGCCGGGGCCAGGCTCCTGGCCGGCCTGACGGCCGCCTCCCTGGTCGGCAAGGAACAGCTGCCGCCCGCAGCCGGTCTCGACGAACTGCGCGCCCAGGCCCAAGACCTGCGCCCCGTGGCCGACCCCGCCCCCCAGGCCCAGCGCGAGGCTCCCGGCAAAGCCAAGGCCAAGGGCAAGGCCCGCCCCAGCGGCAAGGTCTACAGCGTGCGCGACGGCGACACCTACCGTTTAATCGCCAAACGCATGGGCGTGTCCGAAGACGATCTGGTCGCGCTCAATCCCGACGTCGACCCCAGACGCCTGTCCATCGGCCAATCCCTGCGCCTGCCCACACGCCGCCGCTAACGTCCGGCTGGCCACTTCGACCAGCCCGGAACTCCACGACTTTCCGCCGTTGACCCGGCCGGCCGCCATGGGTCATACTCCCGACCGGGGAACAGTTCGCGTCGGACAGCGCGGGAGACACAAGCCACGGCCTTGGCGTGGCCCGCAGCCCAGCGAGAGCTTGGCACGGCCCTGCCGTTTCAGGCAAAATCTCTGTCCGCCGCTCCTGGCCAAAGGCCAACAACGAACATCACACGGGCTCGCCCTGCCCTTACGGAGAAGCGCCATGCGCCCGCTTGCACGACTTGCCGCGCCTTTGCTCGCCGCCGCCCTGGCCTTGCCGGGATGCGCCAAACGCCCGCCGGTGGCCAGGCCAACCGGCGAGGAGACGACGACGACGGCCGAGGCCGAGATCAAGCCCGCCCCGGTCGACGCCTTGCCCACGGCCGTGCCTCCGGCCATGCCCTCCGTGCCCAAAATCGAGACTCCCGTGGAACCGGCCGTGCCCGAGCAGGCCACCAAGCAGGCCCTGGAACCTAAACTCGCCCAAAACGCCGCCATCAAACCGCCCCGTTCCGAGCCGGCCGCGCCGAATATCGCCTCCGAGTCCGGCCAAGCCGCCAGACCGGCCGAGGCCCAGGCCGCCGCAACCACAACGAAAAAAGCCGACGGACCGGTGGTGGCCGTGGTCGGCGATTCCCTGGCCGTGGGCGTGGGCATGACCATGGAGCAACGCCTGGCCAAGGCCGGCGGCCCGGGCTGCCTGGCCATGGGCAAGGTCTCGACAGGACTCATTTCGAAGAAATACGACTGGGAAAAGGCTCTGGCCGAAACCCTGGCCAGCCGGTCCGTTTCGGCCGTGGTGGTGGTCCTTGGCGGCAACGACGCCAACAACGCCATCGCCGGCAAGGGGGCAGGCACGCCCGAATGGCAGGAGGCCTACACGGCCAAGGTGGAACGTTTCCTGGCCATCGCGGCCAAGGCCGGGGTCCAGGTCATGTGGGTGGGCCTGCCGGCCATGAAGGACCCGGCCTACGGCAAGCGCGTGGCGGCGGTCAACGCCGCGGCCCGGGCCGGCTGCGCCAAGACGGCCGGCTGCCGCTATCTGGAGCCCGGCGACATCTTCACCGACGCCTCGGGCAACTACGTCCAGGCCAAGGACATCGGCGGCAAGACCGTCGCCCTACGGGCCGGCGACGGCGTGCACATGACCATGACCGGCTACGATCTGCTCTGCCGCCGAGTCCTCGATGTCCTGGGCCCAACGGCACATCCGGCCAAACCGTAAGGAGCTTGCCCATGCGCCCTGGACTGACCCAGGCCGAAATATTGGCCGCCGTGGCCGAGGACGTGCTGGCCCGGCCCGACCGGCCCATCGATTCCCTGACCATGGGCACTTGTCTGGCCGCCGTGGCCTCGCGCGGCCTGGGGCTGGCCTCGCTGGTCTCCCACATCGTCCCGGGGCTGGCCCCGGCCCGACCCAGGACCGTGCCGGCCACGGTCTACGAGGCGGCACGATTGCTCACCGATCCGGCCACGGACGGGACCGACCTGGCCTCGGTGGCCATGGCCGCAGCCAATTCCCTGCTGTCGCTTCCTAAGGACGCCCGCGACGGCGCGGGCCAGGATTTGCTCGTGTCCCTGGGCCGGGGCAAGGACGTGGCCGTGGTCGGGCATTTTCCCTTCACGGCCAGCCTGCGCGAAGCTTGCCGCACGTTGTGGGTCCTGGAAAAACGGCCTCGGCCGGGCGATCTGCCGGCCGAGATGGCCGGCGAAATCCTGCCCCGAGCCGACATGGTGGCCGTCACCGGCACGACACTGTTAAACGGCACCCTGGCCGGACTCCTGTCCGCCTGCCGGGAGGATGCCGTGGTCATCATGCTCGGCCCCACCACGCCGTTTGCCCCCGGACTTTTCCGGTGCGGCATCGACGTCCTGGCCGGCTGCGACGTGTCCGACCCCGAGGCGGCCCTGGCCGGCATCCGGGCCGGCAGCTGCTTCAAGGGGCTTTCCGGCGTGCGCCAGTGCTCCTGGGCACGGCCGGGACTGGCTGTCTGACCAAACGTCTCGGCCCAACCACACCGCCCGCATCTTCCCGAGCCATCCATCCCGTGGCAGGCGTTTGCGTCCGCCAGGGATGGATGGCGACTCAACCGCGACAGTCGCTCCCGGGACAGCCCGACGGCATATCCGGGCAGGCCGTCCCATCGTCGTCCGACTCCCGGCCCGAGGGATCATCGACGATCTGGCCTCGCCGCAGCACGGCAAAGCCGTAGACTCCGGCCAGGGTCGAGGCGATGAGGATGGCCACCTTGGCCTGATCGGCCACAGCCGTGCCGTCGCCGAAGGCCAGGCCGGCAATGAAGATCGACATGGTAAAGCCGATGCCGGCCAGGGCCGACGCCCCATAATAATGGGAAAGGCGCACCCCCTCCGGCATGGCTGCCAGCCCCAGGCGGAACATGCCCAGACAGGTGAGGAAAATGCCGACCTGTTTGCCCAGGACAAGTCCCAGCAAAATGCCCAGAGACACCGGCTCGGCCAGGGATTGCCCGGTCTGGCCCCAAAGCGGCACCCCGGCATTGGCCAGGGCGAAAAGCGGCATGATGCCGTAGGCCACCCAGGGATGCAGGGCGTGCTCCAGGCGCGGCAGGGGAGAATGCGCCCGCAGGCAAGCGGTTTCCAGGCTCGTGAGTGTCCCTTGCATGGTCTTGTTGGCCAGCAAGGCCTGCCCGGATTCCATGGAGGCGGCGAAGCCGTCAAGCAAACGACGTGCTTTGTGCAGGAACCCCCCGGCCGAAATGCGGGTGCGCGCCGGAATGGTCATGGCCGCCAGCACCCCGGCCACGGTGGCGTGGACCCCGGACTTGAGAAAAGCCAGCCACAGGATCGCGCCGCAAATGGCGTAGACGGCCGGATGGCGCGCCCCGGCGGCGTTGAGGCCGAGCATGACGATGAACATGGCCCCGCCGATGCCCAAGGCCACCAAAGAAATGTCGCCCGAATAGAACAGTGCGATGACCAGCACCGCGCCGATGTCGTCGACGATGGCCACGGCCGCCAGAAAGACCTTGAGCGAAACCGGCACGCGATTGCCCAGAAGCGACAGGATGCCCAGGGCAAAGGCGATGTCCGTGGCCATGGGCACGCCCCAGCCGGCCATGGTCGGCAACCCTTGGTTGAAAAGGGCATAGAGGAAGGCCGGCACGACCATGCCGCCCACGGCCGCCGCCACGGGCAAGCTGGCCTGGGCCGGCGTATTGAGCTCGCCGACCAGGATCTCGCGCTTGATCTCCAGGCCCACCATGAAAAAAAACACGGCCATCAGTCCATCGTTGATCCAGTGGAGCAGGGACTTGGACAGGACGGAGTCGCCGAACCCCACGGTCACGGGCGTCTCCCACAGGGCGAAATAGGTTGGAGCCAGGGGTGAATTGGCCCAAACCAGGGCGATGAGGGTAAAAACAATCAGGACGATGCCGCCCGAGGACTGGACTTGGCTGAAACGGCGAAACGGGGCCAGGGCCTGCTCCAGCAGGGGCTGTGGCCGAGAGGGATGAGAGGTCTGGTCTGGCAATGCAGCTCCGATGCAGTTTGGCGCGGAATGTCGCGCCTTGAGGGCTTTTTGTCGGCGGTCCGACATGACGCAACCAGTCTTTTCCGACCTCACAGAATAAAACAGCTTTTTCCGTTGGGCAAGGCAATTCGAAACCCCCTTTTTCCACGGCGGTCATCATGCTTGACTCCTGCATCCTCCCCGAGGGGGCGGCTTCCACCCGTTTCATTGCGCCGCATATTGGCCGACGTGCCGGTCCATGGCAGCCGGCTGCCAAACATAGATCTTCTTTTGCAGGCAGGTCGTCGACGTGGATCGGCCGCGACCGGCCATTGCCCCCGTGCCGGCCTTGAGCTATAAGGCGAAGAGGAATTGCGTATCCCCTATGTCCCATTCTCTCGACATGTCCCATCCTCCCATCGCTCCCGACGCGCCCTGGCTGGCTCCCCTGGCTGGGTTCTCCGATCTGCCCTTCCGTCTGCTGTGCCGGGAACTCGGCGCGGTGGTCGCGGTGACGGAAATGGTCAGCGCCAAGGGACTGTTTTACGATTCGCGCAACACCAAACGCCTGCTTGCCACCTGCCCGGCCGACAGTCCGCTGGTAGTGCAGCTTTTCGGAGCCGAGCCGGACTATCTGGAACGGGCTGTCGCCGCCCTGGCCGAGGACGGCTGCCGCTATTTCGATCTTAACTGCGGCTGTTCGGTGCGCAAGGTGGTCAAGACCGGCGCCGGCGCGGCCCTGCTCGGCGACCCGGACCGCCTTGTCGCCTGCGCCGGGGCCATGGTCCGGGCCGTGGGACAGGGCCGGGTCGGAGTCAAGCTGCGCCTGGGTCCCAAGCCTCCGGCCCGGGTCGACCTGGAGCTGGCCGCGCGCTTGGCCGAGGCCGGCGCGGCCTGGCTGACCCTGCATCCGCGCCACGCCAGCCAGGGTTTTGCCGGCACGGCCGACTGGCAGGCGCTTAGGGAATTCGTCGCCGCCTCGGCCCTGCCCGTCATCGCCAGCGGCGACCTCATGACGGCCAAGGACGGTCAGGCGGCCCTGGCCGCTACCGGCGCGAAAGGCGTCATGTACGCCCGGGGAGCCTTGGCCGATCCCCGCATTTTTGCCCGCCACGCCGCGTTTTTCGCCGAAATAGGCCAGGAAACGCCCCGGGCCGTCCCGTCGGTGTGCGACGTCATCCGCCGCCACGCCGCCCTGTGCCGGGAATATGCCGACGACCGCCAGGCGCTGTTGCGAATGCGCACGGCCGTGCCCCGCTACCTGCGCGAGCTGCCCGGCTGCCGGGCCCTTCGCGACCGGTTGTGCCGGGTGCAGTCCTGGAACGAACTGTCCGACATTCTTAACGAGGCCGAGGCCCTGGCCGCCGCCTCGTCCCAAGCCGCCGGAGAAGCCGCATGAAACTCCTTCGCGCCCAGACCGCCGGATTCTGCATGGGCGTCGATCTGGCCCTTAAAAAACTCGCCGCCCTCATTGAGGTCCCGACCAAGGACGCGCCGGCAAAAGCCATCGTCACCTTCGGCCCCATCATCCACAATCCGCAGGTGCTCGAAGACTACGCCGCCAAGGGCGTGGGCGTGGTCAACGACCCGGCCGCCATCGCTCCCGGGACCACCGTGGTCATCCGCGCCCACGGCATCCCCGAACCCGTGCGCCGGGCCATCGCCGACCGGGGGGCCGAAATCGTGGACGCCACCTGCCCCAAGGTCAAAAAGGCCCAGACCCTTATCCAGGCCCAGGCCAAACAGGGCCGGACGTTGCTCCTTTTCGGCGAGGAGGACCATCCCGAGGTCAAGGGGCTTTTAAGCTACGCCACGGCCGGAGCCCACGTCTTCGGCGACATGGATGAACTCGAAAAGCTCGAACTGCCCCACGGCCCCACCTATTTTCTGGCCGCCCAGACCACCCAGGACGAGCAGGAATTCCTGCGCATCCGCGACTATCTGCGCAACCGCTTCGGCGCGGGCCTTACCGTGCTGTCCACCATCTGCAACGCCACCATGAATCGCCAGCAGGAGGCCATGGACCTCGCCGCCGCCGTGGACTTCCTGGTGGTGGTCGGCGGGCGCGACTCCGGCAACACCAGACGGCTGGCCCAGGTGGCCCGAAGCGCCGGGACGCCGAGCGTCCATATCGAAACCGCCGACGAACTTTCGCCCGGGATGTTCACAGGCTACGCCACAATCGGCTTGACAGCCGGCGCTTCAACGCCGAAGAAAATAATTGACCGTGTCCAGCAGGTGCTGGAATCCTATTAGCATCACGCCGGTTGCCCGCCCCTGGCGACTGACCGGCCGATAAACGCCGCCCCGCCCTTGTCCGGCGCGGCCCCAACTGCGGAGAACCCCATGGCCCAGACCAATATTCTCCTGGAAGCCGGCACCAACGAGCTGGAGATCGTGGAGTTTTTCATCGACGAACCTACGGCCTCCTCGTTCACTGCCGACGCTCCCGGAACTTCGGGCCACTACCGGGGCTACTACGGCGTCAACGTGGCAAAAGTACTGGAGATCATCCGGCTGCCCAAAGTCACGGCCATGCCCGAGGTGTCCCACCCGAGCGTCATGGGCGCGTTTAATCTGCGAAACCACATCATCCCCCTGGTGGACCTCAGCATCTGGCTCGACAAGCAGCGCCAGGACACGGCCTCGCCCAAGGTCATCGTCACCGAATTCAACAACGTCACTTCCTCGTTTCTGGTCTCCGGCGTCACCCGCATCCACCGCATGAGCTGGGAGTCGGTGGAGCCGCCCAACCGCTACGTCTCCAAGATGAGCGGCGATTCCATCACCGGCGTGGTCAAGCTGGAGGACCGCATCGTGTTCCTCCTGGACCTGGAAAAAATCGTGGCCGACCTCAACCCAAGCCTTGGGCTGCGTCTGGACATGAGCATCGAATGGAACTCCTCCAGCCGCTACCGGGCCCTGGTCGCCGACGACTCGGTGTTGGTGCGCGAGATGTTAAAAGACCTGCTCAATAAGGCCGGATTCGACGTCACGGCCGTGCAAAACGGTCGCGAGGCCTGGGAACTGTTGAGCCAGATCAAGGAGAAGTCCGAGACCGAGCACCAGCCCCTTTCCAACTTTGTTCACTGCATGGTGGCCGACATCGAAATGCCGGCCATGGACGGCCACAACCTCACCAAGCGCATCAAGGACGACCCGGTCCTTCGCGAGCTGCCGGTAATCCTTTTCTCCTCGCTCATTACCGACAAGCTGCGCCACAAGGGCGAGGCCGTCGGCGCCGACGACCAGATTTCCAAGCCCGACGTCAGCCAACTGGCCATGCGGGCCAAGGTGCTCATCGAACGCAAGCTCGGCCAGAAGACCGCCGCCTGAGACCGCTTTTGGCCCTCGCCCGCAATCGCCAGCGTCCCCTCGCCGGGGTCTCTGATATGGCGTGGCGGCCGAGTCGGGGGCCATTGCTCTTTGCGCCGGCGAACAAGGCCGCTTTTCATGCTTCCTGGCCCGGAGACGGCATTGTTCATCCCTCACCCCTGACCGGGCCGGAGGTGGCTTGCGGCCCCCTTGCCCTTGCCGTCGGCTTTCATGACATTTTTTCAAGAAATCGCCTCCATGCCCCGTAACCGCCTGCCCGGCCTGACGGACTCATCCGGCATCACCCGCTTCGGGCGGCCGCCGGCGATGTCCGGGCCATGGTTCGGCCCCGGTCCTTCCATGGCCGCCGGGACGGATCAGGCGGTTTCCATGCTGTGCGATCCCTGCCGCGACCTGTTCGCCGCCGACCAGGCCGCCTCGCCGTATCTTGTCGACTGGTCCCAGGCCTTCGCCGATCTTGATCCGGCCCAGGCCACGCCCGTGGCCCTGGTGTTCAAACGGTCGCCCTTCCCGGACGTGACGGAACGCTGGCTGTTGCCGGACCTGGCCGACCCGCGCGCCCGTCGGATCGCCGAACTGCACCTTTCGGCCCGGCTCAACAATGTGCTGTCTCTCGCCGGAGCCCACGGCGTCGAAATCATCACCCCAAGCAGCCCTGACGCCGCCCTGCTGGCCGCCGTACGCCACAATCTCTTCGCCCGGCTCGACGATTTTTCCAACATGTCCCTCTACTTCCTGCATGGGCTCGTGCAGTCGGCCTTTGGCCGTGCCTTGTCCATCGACGCGAGCCAGACCGACGGCTCCCTGCCCGAAGCCCGAGGCCACGGCGGCGCGTCCGGCCGGGGAAAGTCCGGGCAAGCCCGGCCGGGGCTGGCCCTGGCCGTCAACATCGGCCAGCATCTGACGAGCTGGGGGCTTATTCGCCTCACCGAGGACAGCGGTTGCGTCGTGGAACGCCTATTTCGCCGGGAAACCCATCACGACCTGACACGCTGCTGTCTCACGGCGGAAATTGCCGACATCCTGGCCGCCGTACGGTCCGATCTGGGCCAGACGGCCGATGGCGTCGAGTCCGTGGGCGTCAGCCTGGCCGCCACGATCATGGACGGCCGGCCGCTGCCGGTGTCCGAGTTCGGACTCTTTGCCGCCTGCCTCCAGGGCGAGCTGGATCGCGCGGTCACGGCCATCCCCGAGGCGGCCGCCCGAGCTTTTCCGGGCCGGCCGGCGGTCCTTGTCAACGACGGCCAGGCCCAGGCGCTTTTCGCCTTCCACTTTGCCGGCGGCAAGGCGGCGGCCGGCGACGGCCATCTGCTGACCCTGCGCCTGGGAGCCTGCCCCTGCGTCCACTGCCTGGACGCCGACGGCGACAGCCCGCCGGGGTTTGACGAATACGGCTGGCTGGCCATCCGGGCCTGTCCCTCCCGGCCGGGCGGACCGCTTTTCTCCACCCCGCGCCACCCGCTTTCCCATTACGGCCTGGCCGCCGCCGCCCATGAACTTGGGCTTTTGACCCACTATGGCCTGGGCATCGAGGACGCCATCCCCTTTTTCCACGCCCGGCTCGTCGGCGACGTTCCCGAGGCCGCCCGGGAAGCTGCCGGCGTCTACCGAATTCTCGGCGCGCACCTGGCCATGCTGGCCGCCGAAATCCACGCCCACCGCCCCCTTGGCGCGATCATGGTCATGGGCTCCCAGGCCAACCGCCTGGACGGGCCGGCGTTTGCCGCCGTAAGCGACGGCTATGCCGCCTTTGCCGCCGGCCGCCCCTTGGTCCCGGCCAAAGCCCGGCGCATCCTCATTGAGGAAGCCTCGGCCGAGGCTGGACTCGTGGGTGCGGCCTACGCCGCCCTGGCCGCCGGCCACGCCTAGCTCCTGCCCTTGGCCGAAGCGCCGCCGCCGGCAAAAGGAGACGCGCAAGGGCACTCCTGGCCCGCGCCGCAAGAAGTTTACTCCTTGCGCGCCCCGCCGCCTGGGCCTATTCTTCATAAACGACGTGCCCCAAATCACGTCCACAACCCCTTTCCCCCCTTCACCCGAGCGGGGGGGCCGGGGGCCTCAGGCCCCCAGCCGCCGGAGGCACATCTTCACCATGCGTAAAGGAACCGAAAAAAAACCGGCCATCACCATACGGCCGGAGGCGCTGGAGCGTTTCCTGGCCCAGGCGTTCGGGCCGGATGCGCGTCTGGTCGGGGCCTGCGAGATGGGTTTCGATGGCCAGGGCATGAAGGAATTCGGCTACGGCAAGCCGGTGTGCCTGGAGTTTGAAGCCGGCGGCGAACCGCGCCGGGGCGTGCTGTCCATCATGCGCGGCGACAAGTACGGCCACCAGTTCTACTGGGACCGGGCCGCCATCCTCATGTTCCAGCACGCCACCTCCGGGGAAATGGAAAAGCATGTACGCCCCATGGCCCTGGGCTATTTCGACGAGGACGACAACCTTGTGCCCGTGGCTCGGCCCAGGGAATTTTTCATCGTCACCGAGAAGGCCCCGGGCTACGACTATTATCTGGATCTGGCCCGCATCCAGAAGACCGGCCTGGAGGCCAAAGACCTGGCCATGGCCCGAGAGTTCGCCCTCTGGCTGGCCCGGGTGCACAGCGCCAAGAAGGACGACGCCGACCTGTATCTGCGCCGCATCCGCAATTTGATCGGCGCGTCGGAATGCATTTTCGGCCTCGTGGACGCCTATCCCTATCCTTACGAACTGTTCCCGCCCGAGCGTTTTTGCGCCCTGGAAAAGCGCGTCGTCGACTGGCGCTGGAAGCTTCGGGCCTTCACCCACCGCTTAAGCGACGTCCACGGCGACTTCCATCCCTGGAACGTGCTTATTCAGGAAGGCAGCGAGACGCGCGATTTCGCCGTGCTCGACCGCAGCCGGGGCCAATGGGGCGAGCCGGCCGACGACGTGGCCACCATGAGCCTCAACTTTGTGCTCTTTGGCCTCTACGGCGCCGCGCGGCTTGGCGGCGACTTCGAACGGCTCTACAAGACGTTCTGGGAAACCTACCTGGAACGCACCAACGACACGGAGATGCTGGCCGTCATCGCGCCCTTCTACGTCTTTAGGGGGCTGGTGGTGGCCTCGCCCCAGTGGTATCCCGGTCATCCCGAGGCCGTGCGCCAGGGACTGTTGCGCTTTCTCGAAAACGTGCTGCAGGACGACCGCTTCGACTGGGCCAACTTCAACCGCTATATGGATTGACTCCTATGCCAGCCGCCATCTGGTTCACCGGACTGCCCGGCTCGGGCAAAAGCGCCTTGTCCCGGGCCGTTTGCCAGTATCTGACCCTGGCCGGCGGCGACGTGGCGCTGCTCGAACTCGACGACCGGCGCAAAGCCTATTTCCCCAAGCCCACCTACAGCGAGGGAGAGCGCGAAAAAACCTACAAGCGCTTTGCCGAGGAAGCGGCCGGCCTGTACCGGAAGCACACCGGCCTTGTGATCCTGGACGCCTCGGCCCCGCGACGGGCCATGCGCGACCATGCCCGCTCGCTCATGCCGCACTTCGCCGAAATCCACGTCCGCTGCTCCCTGGCCACGGCCATGGCCCGGGAAGCGGCCCGGCCCGAAGGCAAGGTCATGGCCGGGCTGTACGCCAAGGCCATGATGCGCAAAGCCACCGGCCGCGACTTCCCGGGCTTGGGGCAAGTCATCGGCGTGGATGTTCCCTTCGAGGAAGACCCGGCCGCCGAATGCGTGGTGGACGCCGAACGGTTGTCCATTGAGGAAGGCCGCGACCTCGTGCTGGCCTTCCTGCGCGCCTGGCCGCCGGTCTGGGAGAAATAAGACACGGCCGCCCGCCTGGTCGAAATCTCGGCCGCCACGCTTCCATGACGCCTGCGCAATGTTCGTTCCCGGCTGTAACCAGCCTCCCCGCATCCGGCACTTGTCTTGCATAATTTCCGGCCAAGGAGTCACCGATGTCCGACGCCCTTGTTCGTACCTGCCCCGGCTGCGGCCAGACGCTGCGGTTTCCGCCCGATGTCGGCGGCGTGCTCATGGCCTGCCCGGAATGCGGCCACCGCTTCGCCTCGCCTTTCCGCCTGACCGTCGCCGCCAAAACCCCGACGCCCCCAGTTCCCCCCGTCGCACAGCCGCCGCTTGAGCCGGCGCAGCCGCCAGCTACCCTGACCTCCATCAAAAGCAACACCCCCGCCGCCCGCGCCGCCGCCAAATACGCGGCCAACAGTTAGAAGAGGGGGAGATGCCTCCGGCGGCCGGGGGGGATAATCCCCCCCGGACCCCCTTGACGGAAACCACCATGGTTCCGGGCTGGCTTGGCGGACGGGTTTGGGCTAGCCTTTCGTTATGGACGCCGCCCTTGTTGCCGGCCTGCGCGCCGCTAAGCCCGTTTGTTTCGTCAATCCCGGCCGCCGGCCCATGGCCGAGGTCCGGGACTCCTTGCCCATCAGCCTGGCCGACATAGAAGCGGCGCGGGATCGGTTCAACCGATTCGCGCCGTTTTTGGCACATCTGTTTCCTGAGCTTGGGCCGGCCAAGGGGGTGGTCGAATCGCCGCTCCTGGCCGTGCCCGGCATCGCTCGCCGGCTCCATGAGGCCGGGTTGCCCGAAACCGACCGGGTCTATCTGGCCGCCGACCATGCTCTGCCTGTGGTCGGCTCGGTCAAGGCGCGCGGCGGCCTCCACGCCGTCTTGTGCGTGGCCGAACGTCTGGCCCTGGCCCACGGACTTCTCGCCGGACCCGGCGACGACTGCTGCCGGCTGGCCGAATCCGAGGCACGGGCCTTTTTCGCCGGCCACACGCTTTCCGTCGGCTCAACCGGCAACCTGGGCCTGTCCATCGGCGTTTTCGGCCGGGGCCTGGGCTTTGCCGTCGTGGTCCACATGTCGGCCGAGGCCAAGGCCTGGAAAAAAGACCGCCTGCGCGCCGCCGGGGCCGTAGTCGTCGAACACGCCGGAGACTACGCCGCCGCCTGCGCCGTTGCCCGGGCCGAAGCGGCCGGCGACGACTGCCTGCATTTCATTGACGACGAAAATTCCGTCGACCTCTTCACCGGTTACGCCGTCGCCGGCCTGCGTTTGCCGGCCAAGCTCGACGCGGTTGGCCTGACCGTCTCGCCGGAAACGCCGCTGTGCCTGCACTTGCCCAGCGGCGTGGGCGGCGCGCCGGGCGGCATCGCCCTGGGCGCGCGTCTGGCCCTTGGCGAGGCCGCCTTGTGCTTTACCGTCGAGCCGACAAAGGCCCCGGCCGTGCTCCTGGGATTGGCCAGCGGCCGTCACGCCGGGATCGACGCCCGGGAATTGGGCCTGACCGGGCCGACCGTGGCCGACGGACTGGCCGTGACGCGCCCCTCGGCCCTGGCCTGCGCCTGTCTGGAACATGTTCTGGACGGCGCGCTCACCGTCACCGACGCCCGGATGCTGCGTCTGGTCGGCGAAGCCCACGCCGCCGACGGCCTGCGTCTGGAACCTTCGGCCGCCGCCGCCCTGGCCGGCCCCCTGGCCGTGCGCCAGGCCGATCTCCCGGCCTTGGCCGGCCGCCCGGCCACGCACATCCTCTGGGCCACCGGCGGCAGCTTGCTCCCCGACGCCGTCTTTCGCGAACTGCTCACCCAGGCCGGAGCCTGCGCGTGCTCATAAGCGCCAGTCGGCGCACGGACATCCCGGCCTTCTACAGCCGCTGGTTCATGAACCGGATCAGGGCCGGCTTTTGCGAAGTGGCCAACCCCTTCAACGCCGCCCAGGTCAGCCGCGTTTCACTGGCTCCCGAGGACGTCGCCGCCATCGTCTTCTGGACCCGCGACCCGCGCCCCATGCGGCCCCATCTGTCCGAACTCGCCAGCCTCGGCCACGAGGCCTTCTTCCTCGTCACGCTCCTGGACAATCCCCGCGCCCTGGACCCCAAATGCCCCGGCCCGGAGGTCTCCGTACCGGCCTTCCGCGACCTCGCCGCAGCCCTGCCCGGCCGTGTAGCCTGGCGCTACGACCCCATCGCCTTGACCGCCGCCACGCCGCCCGACTGGCATCGCCGCACCTTCGCCCGACTGGCCGCCGCCCTGGCCGGCCAGACCGACCGCGTCATCGTCAGCTTCGTCGAACCCTACCGCAAAATCGCCAAACGCCTGGCCACCGTCGCCGCCAACGGCCTCGCCTCCCTCGACGTTCCCGACGCCGAGCGCCTGCGCCTGCTCCTCGACCTGCGCGATATGGCCGCCGCCCAGGCCATGACGCTCATGACCTGCTGCCAGCCGGCCGACTACGCCGCCGCCGGCATCGCCGCCTCGCGCTGCATCGACGGCGACTGGATCGCCGCCGGCACCGGCCGCGCCGTGAACCTCCCCCGCGACCCGAACCAGCGCCCGGGCTGCGGCTGCGCCAAAAGCCGCGACATCGGGGCCTACGACCGCTGCCTGTTCGGCTGCGCCTACTGCTACGCCACCTCAAGCTTCGACCGCGCCCGCGCGGCCTACGCGCGTCACGATCCCGACGGCGTCAGGCTGTGAGGGAAGAGGGAAAGAGAAAGAGGAGGATAAAGAGGAAGAGCGGGCTCTGCCCGCGCCCGCCGGGGGGATGATCCCCCCGGCCCCCTGCAATGGTCAAAAGGGAAAGGAACTGCCTGTGGCGCGGGGCGAAAGCCTCGCCCCGCTTTATGTTGTCACTACTCCCGCGCCACGTACGGCCCGGTCATGCGTGATGGGACCACCACCCGGTCGAACTCCTCGACCGTGACGTAGCCGAGATCCAGGGCGGCTTCCTTGAGCGTCAGATCATGCTGCTCGGCATGATGGGCGATCTCGGCCGCCTTGTCGTAGCCGATGACCGGGGCCAGGGCCGTGACCAGCATGAGCGAGCGGCCGACAAGTTCGCCGATGCGCCGCCGGTCCGGCTCCAGCCCGGCCACGGCGAAGCGGCGAAAATTGTTCATGGAGTCGGCCAGCAGCCGGATCGACTGCATGACGTTGTGGATCATCAGCGGCTTGTAGACGTTCATCTCCAAAATACCGCCCGCGCCACCCAGGGTCACGGCCAGATCGTTGGCCATGACTTGGGTCGCGGCCATGGTCAGGGACTCGCACTGGGTGGGGTTGACCTTGCCGGGCATGATGGAGGAGCCGGGTTCGTTGGCCGGCAGCCGCAATTCGGCCAGCCCGGCCCGGGGACCGCAGGCCAACAGGCGGATGTCGCTGGCGATCTTGAAAAGCGCCGCCGCCAGGGTCTTGAGCGCCCCGGAAAGGTGGATGAGCGCGTCGTGGCTGCCCTGGACCGTGAACTTGTTGGCGGCCGGCGTAAACGGCAGGCCAGTCAACGTGGCGATGGCCGCGATGGCCGCCTCGGCGAAACCGGGCGCGGCGTTGACGCCGGTGCCCACGGCCGTGCCGCCAAGGGGCAGGGCGTAGACGTCGCCAAGCGCCGCCTTGATGCGGCGCACGGCGTCGCTTAAAAGTCCCACGTAGCCGGAAAACTCCTGGCCCAGGGTCAACGGCGTGGCGTCCTGGAGATG
>JAEZEM010000390.1 GCA_023417745.1 Pseudomonadota bacterium | reverse complement strand
GACCTACACCCTCCTCACCATCGGCGACGGCTTGGTCTCCATCATCCCGTCCATCATCATCTCCACCTCGGCCGGCCTCATCGTCTCCCGGGCCGCCGCCGAAGCCAAGATGGGCGAGGAATTCATGGCCCAGTTGACCTTCCACCCGCGCGCCCTGCGGCTGGTTTCGGGGATGCTGTTCCTGTTCGCCATCGTGCCCGGCCTGCCGACCTTCCCCTTCTTGGCCATGGCCGTCCTGCTCTTCGTGGTGGCCCGGCTGTCCGGCAAGCAGCAGGAGCTGCTCCAGGGACAGGCCGCCGAACAAGAGAAAAAGCCGGCCCCGGAACTGGAAACCCCGGAAGAGGTCCAGACACTGCTGCCGCTGGACGCCCTGGAACTCGAAGTCGGCTACGGACTCATCCCCCTGGTCGACGAGGAGCAAAACGGCAACCTGCTGGCCCGCATCCGCTCCATCCGCCGCCAGTTCGCCCTGGACATGGGCGTGGTCATCCCCTCGCTGCACCTGCGCGACAATCTCCAGCTGCGCCCCGGCCAGTACGTGGTGCTGATAAAGGGCAACGAGGTGGCCTCGGCCGAGATTCTCATCGATCACTACCTGGCCATGGACCCGGGCGACGCCAAGCATCGCATCCAGGGCGTGGAAACCCGGGAACCGGCGTTTAACCTGCCGGCCTTGTGGGTGCCCGAACTCCACAAGGAAGAAGCCATGCTGGCCGGCTACACCGTGGTCGATCCGGCCACCGTCATCGCCACCCATTTGACGGAAGTCTTCAAGCGCCACCTGCACGAGTTCCTGGGCCGCCAGGAAGTGCAGACGCTGCTCGAAACCCTGTCCAAGCGCGCCCCCAAGGTCGTGGAGGAGCTGGTGCCCGGAGCCATGAACCTCGGCGGGGTGCAAAAGGTGCTGCAAAACCTCGTGCGCGAAGGCGTGTCCATCCGCGACCTGCTGACCGTGGCCGAAACCATGGCCGACTACGCCGGCTCGGTCAAAGACCCGGACCAGCTCACGGAATACGTCCGCTCCCGTATGGGCCGCACCATCGTGAAGCCGTATCTGACCGGCGAAGGCGCTCTGCCCATCATGACCCTGGCCCCCAAGGTCGAAGGAGCGGTCCAGGAAAGCGTGCGCCAGACCGACCACGGGGCCTACCTGGCCATGGAACCCGGCCTGGCCCAGCGCATCATCCAAGCCATACAGAAGGCCATGGACAAGGCCATGCTCGGCGACGGCCAGCCGGTGCTTTTGACCTCGCCCCTGGTGCGGCCGCACCTGGCCCAGCTGCTCTCCCGGTTCATCCCCAATCTGCCGGTCATCTCTCAGGCCGAGATTCCGGCCGAGATCAAGCTGCAATCCATTGCCAACATAGGACTGACCAATGCGGGTTAAGACCTTTCGCGGCGAAAACATGGCGGCCGCCCTCGCCATGATCCGCCAGGAACTCGGCAAGGACGCCGTGATCCTCGGCACCCAAAGCGTGCGCGAGGACGGCAAGACCCTGTGCGAGGTCATGGCCGCCCTGGAATATCCGGACAAGGAAACGCCGTCGCGCCCGGCTCCGACCGTCCCGGCCCAAGCGGCCTCGCCCAAGGGGCGTCCCGGCAACGGCGCCGCCCTCAAGCCCGGGGGCAAGACTGCGGTCAAGACCGCCGCCGGGACCATGCCGCCGGCCCCCCAGTCGGTCGACTGGAACCGGGAATGGACCGAGATCAAGGGGCATTTGCTGGCGCTTATGCGCCCGCGCCTGGACCTTTCCTCCCTGACCCCGCGCCAGCGCCTGGCCCTGGAATACCTGGAGCGCGAGGGCGTGGACGAGGCCACCATCCTGGCCCTGTACCGCTCCATCGTGGAGCGCGGCGAAGACGCCGTCATTCCGGCCCTGTCGCGCCTGATCGCCGTCAAACCGCTGACGCCGGCCCTGTGGCCGGGAGTCGCCCACATGTTTATCGGCCCAAGCGGCGTGGGCAAAACCACTATCTTGCTGCGCCTGGCCCTGGACGCCAAACGGCGGGCCAAGGACGGCCCGGTGACCGTGGTCAACGCCGACGCCGGACGCGGCAAAGGCCGGCTGATGCTGCGCCACTACGCCGAGCTGTCCGGTCTGAATTACGCCGAGGCCGACGGCCCGGAAGCTTTTGGCCGGTTCCTGGACGGCGCGGCCAAGGGCGAGGCGGTCTTTATCGACACGCCAAGCCTGACTCACGGCGGCGGCCCGCAATCCTGGCTGGCCCAGTGGGGCCTGGCCGGTCGAGACCAACTGGCCGCCCATCTGGTGCTCTCGCCCACCTATTCCAGCGCCCAGTCCGAGCACTACCTGCGTCTGGCGCGCTGCGAGCAACTCGCCAGCATCATCTGGACGAAGCTCGACGAAGCCTGTAACTACGGAACCCTTGTCAATATGGCCCACGCCTCCGGCCTGCCCGTCTCGGCCCTGACCTATGGGCCCGAACTGACCGGCGGCATGGCGGCGGCCTCGGGCAAGGCGCTCTGGAAACTGCTGTTCAAACGCCAGCTGCCCGGCCAATACCCGGACGCCGACGCCGCAGCCTGAGGACGACCCATGTCTGACCGTACATCCTCCGCCCGCCCGCCTGCCGGCCCCGGCCCGGAACTGCCGCTCGTCCTGTCCGTGACCTCAGGCAAGGGCGGCGTGGGCAAAACCAACCTGTCCGTCAATCTGGCCTACTGCCTGGCCAAGATGGGCCGCAAGGTGGTGCTGCTCGACGCCGACCTGGGGCTGGCCAACGTGGACATCCTTTTGGGGCTGGCCCCCAAGATGAACCTGTTCCATCTCTTCCACGAGGGCGTGGAACTGCGGCAGGTGCTTTTGGAGACGCCCTTTGGCTTCTCCATCCTGCCGGCGTCCTCGGGCATCAGCGACATGCTGGCCCTGTCTACCGGACAAAAGCTCGACCTGCTGGAGGCCATGGACTACCTTGAGGGCAAGATCAATTATTTGATTGTGGACACGGGCGCGGGAATCAATGACAATGTCATATATTTCAATCTGGCCGCCCGCGAGCGTCTGCTGGTGCTGACCACCGAGCCGACCTCGCTGACCGACGCTTACGCGCTGATCAAGGTCATGCACTTAAACCACGACGTGCACCGTTTCCGGGTCGTGGTGAACATGGCCCCAAGCGTCAAGGCGGCCAAGGCGGTGTTCGAAAAGCTCTACGCCGCCTGCGACCATTTTCTTTCGGGCATTTCCCTGGACTTCACGGGATATGTGCCCGCTGACGCGGCCGTCAAAAACGCGGTGATCCGGCAAAAACCCTTTTGCCACTTGACCCCGGACTCGCCGGCCGCCAAAAAGGTCATGGATCTGGCCCATGTGATCGATTCCTGGGAAGTGGACGCCAAACTCGATGGAAACATCAAATTCTTCTGGAAAAAGCTCCTCTTCCAGGAACAGCCCCTGGCTTAAGCTCGAGTCCGGGGCGTTTCGATGGGATGATTTTGATGCGCGCGATCGGCAGGAGATCGTGCGCCATTACTCGCCCAAGATCAAAATCGTGGCCAGTCGCCTGAAGGCCAAGCTGCCGCCGTCGGTGGAGATGAACGAACTCATCAGCGCCGGAGCCATGGGCTTGCTTGAGGCGCTGGGGCGATTTCGGCCCGAACTCGGCATCAAGTTCGAGACCTACGCCGAGTCGCGCATCAAGGGGGCCATGCTCGACGACCTGCGGCGCATGGACTGGTTCTCCCGGGGCCAGCGTCAGCGGGTGCGCACCCTGGAAGAAGCCAGCCGGCGCATCGAAAACGATTCCGGCGGGCCGGCCAGTCTGGAACAACTGGCCGAGGCCACGGGACTGACCGAACGCGAAGTCTCAATGGGCCTGGAAGCGCTGCAAAACCAGCTGTGTCTGAGCCTTGACGCCATCACCGAGAACATCTCTTCGTACCAGAAGAACCAGCTCGAAAACGAGCCGTATAAATCGGCGGAATTCAAGGAACTCGTCGATAAGCTCGCATCGCTTATCGATGATTTGACTCCCCGGGAAAAGCTGGTATTATCACTCTATTACGGTGAGGAATTGAACATGCGGGAGACTTCGGAAGTCATGGGCATCACCGAAGGCCGCGTCTCCCAGCTGCATTCCCAGGCCTTGGCCCGACTGCGGCAGAAGTTCAAGTCCCAGTACAACATTGAGCAGCATTGACGATACCCTGGGCACGCCGAGGCGGCCGCGTCCAACCGGCCAAGAGCCGGAGCAAGCGGATGCTCCAAGGCGACGAGTGAAGCGAGCGAGACAAGGAGACGAGCCATGGCCGCCAATAAGGAAATGCGCATTCTGGTCGTAGACGACTTCTCCACCATGCGCCGAATCATCAAAAACATTCTGCGTCAGTTGGGCTTCAACAACATTCTTGAGGCCGACGACGGCAGCACGGCCTGGGAAACGCTCAACAAGGACAAAATCGACTTCATCATCTCCGACTGGAACATGCCCAAGATGCCCGGCATCGAACTGCTGCGCAAGGTGCGGGGCAGCGAAGAGTTCGCCAACCTGCCCTTCCTCATGGTCACGGCCGAAGCCCAGCAGGAGAACATCATCGAGGCTGTCCAGGCCAAGGTGTCCAACTACATCGTCAAGCCCTTCACCGCCGAGACCCTCGGCCAGAAGATCGACAAGATATTCGACAAATAGCCTTTTCGGCCGATAGGGCGGTCGTTTGCTCCGGGCAAACGGCCGCCGCCGCCCCAGCGCGCCGGGCTTCGGCCCGCGCCCGTGCCCATCAAGGCCGTTTCGACGCCGCAGGGCGTCTCCTTCCCGCCGTCCGGTTGACGAGGCCCGACCATGGTTGACGACGACAGCCTCGACGCGCCCATAAAAGCCAAACTGGACGACTCGGAACTCTCCGACGATCTCCCCAAGGCGTTGCAAAAGGTCGATCTCGACCTCGACGACGCCCCATTCCTCGAAGACGAACCCGAAGAGACGCCGCCACCCGCCGAGGAAGCCGGTTCGGGCGACGCTGCGGCTGCGCAAGCGCCATCCAAGCCCAAAAGCAAAAAAAAGCTCTTTATTATCATTGGGCTTGTCGTGCTGCTCCTGGGCGGCGGCGCGGCGGCCTATTTCCTGTTGCTCAAAAAACCGGCCGCGCCTCCTCCCCCGCCACCCGTGGAAGCGCCCCACGAGGAGGAACCGCCCCCACCGCCGCCGCCTCCCCCGCCGCCGCCGCCGGAACCGCCTGCGCCCAAGCCGGAAATCGTCCTGACCATGGACCCCTTCCTGGTCGAGCTGCCGGACAAGGCCGGACGCAGCCGTTTTCTGTCCATCCGTTTCTCGGCGGCCACCACCGAACACGCCGCCGAGCTCGAATTCAAGCGCAACCGCATTGTGGTGCGCGACGCCGTGTATTATTATCTCAAAAACAAGAGCCTGGAGTTCTTGACGGACAAGAACAACGCCGAGGCCCTCAAAAAGGACGTGCTGTCGGTCATCAACCAGTTCATCGGCCCCCAAGCCCTGGATAACCTGATTATCGAGGACTACCTGGTGAAATAAATGCCCATCGACCTGACCACCGTCATTCAGGCCGTGCCTTACGTGCAAAACGTGGCCCACGCCGAACTGGTCAGCCCCGAGGCCCAGCTCGCGGCCTCTCAGGCCATGACCCAGCAGGCCCTGGCCGAGCAGAACAAGCAGACCCAGCGCATTGAGAAGCAGGACGAAATGGATTCTGTGCGCGACGAGGAAAAGCGGCGGGGGTCCGGCCAGTCGCGTCAGCGCCGGGTCAGGGCCGCCGCCCTTGAGCCGGACGAGGAAGCGACCCAGGCCAGCAACCCCACGCCCTTTGCCGGCCACATCATCAACATGAAGGTGTAATGCCTATTATAAAACATAACGACAGTTATGTTTTGTAAGTGTGTAATTATATCAATATGTTTTTACCTTGCGCTTTCGCTTTGGAAATGAAGTTGGAATACGGCGCGCCCCGGGCCGACGCCGGTCCAGGCCACGGCCTGGGGCTGGCCGAGAGTCGGCCGGCCAGTTTCCTCATCGTACGTTAAAGCCTTTTCAAACGTTTTGCCCCGGACCCAACCATCCATGAACGGCTATTCCACCCTGGTCATCTTTCTCACGCTCAGTGAACTGGCCTTGCTGCTTTTGGTCGTGCTGTTTTTCTCGCGCCTTCGCCGGTCCGAGGAGTTGCTGGCCAGGCTGCAAAAAAACCAGGACGCGCTTCTCAAAAAGCTCGACTTCAACGCCAAGCTCGAACAGGAGCTGGTGGGGAGTTTCCAGCGCCGGCAAGCTGAACTGGCCGAGCTGGACCAGAAGCTGGAGGAGCGCAGCCGGCAGCTGGAAAAGCTCGTGCGAAAGGCCGAAGAATTCACCCGGTCCCCGGATTTCCTGCGCCAGATTATCCTTAATGGCTCGCGCCGGGGCCAGTCGCCCCAAGCTTTGGCCAAGGCCACTGGGCTGTCGCTGGATGAAGTGGAATTGATTTTGTCGCGGCAGAGTTAGCGCCAATGCGACCAGCACTTCGAGCCGCCGCCTCGACGTTTCCGGGATGTTTCACAGCCGCGCATACGCAAGCGAGGGACGCCCTGCGTCAGCCGGCCTCGACGGCGCGGGCGTCCACGGACGCCAGACACGCCGTCATCATCAAGCCCATACGCCCTTTCAGCGCTAGGGCTTGAGCTCCCGCCCCTTAAGCGGCGCGTTGTCATGCACCTTGGCGTCTTTGGGCGGGGCGAAAGCAAACAGACTGTCGGACAGTTTGGGGTCGGCCACGATCTTGGCCAGCTTCAGGTCGTTGGTGTTGGCGTAAAAATCCTGAATGTAGATCCGCACGATCATGTCCGTGGTCGTGTCTACCCAGATCTTGGCCATGACCAGCCCGGGCTCGGGTTCGCGAGGGACGAGGAGCAGCGCCGCTTCGCTTGGGCCGGCTTCGTCCTTGGCCGCCGAGACCACGAAATCCTCGGTCAGATTGGCCTTGCCGGTCAAAAACCGCAGCATGGTCTTGGAGTTGATGATCTCCTCCACGGCGTAGCGGTAGGCTTCCTTGTCTTCCTCGA
>JAEZEM010000342.1 GCA_023417745.1 Pseudomonadota bacterium | reverse complement strand
AGCGACGCGGCGACAAGCGCTTCGTCCACCGCGTCGGTGTGGTCCCGGTCGGTGATGGCCACCAGCTCATCCAGGCCGAAGGCGGCCGTCATGTCGTCCAGGGTGGCGTACATTTACTTGCTCTCGGCCCCGGGGGCCGGGGCCGGCTCATCGTCAAAGCCGAAGTCTTCGTCGCCGGTATCGCCCTCGGCGGCCTCGGCGGCTTCGGCCGGGTCAGGAGCGGTCGCATCAGCCTTGGCCGGCCCGGCTTCGGGCGCGGCCTGCTTCCCTTTGCGGGGCGGCGTCGGGGCCTTGGGCGGCTCCTGGGGCGGGTCGATGATTTCCACTTCCAGGTCCGGGTCGGCCTGGAGCTGGGCCAGTTGGGTTTCGGTGACGGTGCCCGGCGGGATGTCGCCGGGCTCGGCCTCGTGCTTGAGGCCGGCCCGGAAATGGCCGCCGCGCAGGCTGCGGGTGCGGACAATGGCGGGGATCACGATCATGGCGGCCTCCTAGTTGAGCCAGGGCGTGACCAGCACGTCCACCAGGTTGGCGTTGGGGTTGTCCGAGCCGTCGGTGCGCCGGGCCACCTGCACCACCTCGGCGGCGGGCGTGCGCAGGTTGGTGGGCACCACCAGCAGCGTGGGCTTGACGCCTAGCGGCCGGCCGCCGTCGGCCTTGAACGCGGTCATGGCGTCATAGGCCGAGTTGAAGTTGGCGTCGTTGAGCGGCTTGCGGGAGCAGTAGGCGAACTGCCAGAAGCCGAAGCCCACGTTGCAGCGGTAGCGGATGCCGAAGCGGAAGACGTCCGTGGAAAAGACCGTCTCGTCGTCGAGCTTGGTCATGGACGTGACTTCCGGCTTGGTCCGCTCCTGGAAGATGATGGGTTTGATGGCCCGGGAGGTATCGACCAGGTACCAGGCCGGGTCCGTGCCCTCGGCATAGTTGGAGACGACGGCGGCCGCGCCCGTGCCGTCCACGTTGGGGAAAACGGGGTGGTCGACGTCGAAGAAGTACTGGCCGTCGTAACAGACGGTCGCCGCCCCCATGGCCAGCAGCGCAAAGACCAACTCGTCCGGGAAGACGCCGGCGGCTCGCCCCAGCTCCTCGAAGATCGGCGAGTAAACGCCCACGGTGTCGTCTTCGATGGCCTCCCGGGGCACGCCGACCGTGTCTTCGAACTTTTTGTTGGTGATGGTGTAGCCATGGGCGGCCATGTCCTTGACCGCACGCGGGCCGACCCATTCCCGGAACTTGGGAAACTGGCCGAGCCAGCCGTAGGTATTGGACGCCGAAGCGGAGGGGATCAGCGTGGCCACATTTTTCCAGGCGCTCGGAGCAGCGGTCAGAGCCTTGCGGAAATCCCCACGGAAGCCGGTAAAAAGGGCGCTGACAAATGCCGGGGTAAGAACGGCCATTACTTGTCCTCCTTGAACGCCAGGTAGTCGGCCTCGGTTTTGCCCAAGAGGCGCGCGGCCTCTTTTTCGTCGGCCGAAAGCGCGACCGGGCCGACCCCGGCCGGCGGCGTGGCGGTGGCGGTCTGCATGGCGGTCAGCGCGGCCACGGGCGCGGCCTTGGCCAGGTAGTCCCGGGCGGCGTCCGGGCTTTTGACCGCCAGGTCGGCCAACCAGCCTTCCAGCGCCTTATGCACCCGGCCATCGGCCACGGCCGCCTTGATCTCGGCCGACAAGGCGGCCACGCCGTTTTGGGCCGAGGCAGCGGCCAGCTTGACCTTGAGGTCGGTGTTTTCCGCCGTCAGCGCGGACAGCGCTGCCACCGGCGCATACTTGGCCGGGTCGGGCGTGGCCGCCTTGGCGGTCAGGTCGGCGATGGCCGTGTCCTTGCCGGCCAGGACGGCGAGCAGGTCCACGCTGGCGGCCGCCTCGCCGTCGCCGCCGATCATGCCCTTGAGTTTGTCCAGCTGCGCCGCGATCTCCTCGGCGGTGGCGGTCACCGGCAAGTTGAGCATCCAGCGCAGACGCTCCAGCAATTCGTCCATCAGGGCCTCCGTATGGGGCGTTGTGGCGACCTGGTTGGCGGCGGCCACGGCGGCCATGCCATCCAAGCCCGGGTTATTGGTGAGGGCGGCGTTGACGAGGGACAACACCGCCCCGGTTTCCTGGTCGAAAGTGAAAAGCGGTGAAATGTAACGGTATTCATCGGCCCGGATGTGCTCCCGGGCGGCGTCGGTCCAGGCCACGCGGGCAAAGAGGCCCCGGCCGGGGACGTAGGCAAGGGCCTCGATCCAGCCGGCGGCCACGGCCTTGTGCCCGGCGTCCTTGGCGGTCAGGGTGTGGTGCTCGTAGTCCAGAAACAGCGGTGTTTCGCGGGCGGTGACCCGGGCGATGAGCGCGGCGGCAATGTCGGCGTCGAGCCGCCAGGTCTTGGCGGTACAGCCCTTGAGGCTGCCCGGCCGGCCGTCCCGGGCGTCAAAGTCCCCGTCCGGGAAGAGCTGGACGTTGCAGCCGTCGGGCAAGGCCGAGGCGTCCGAGGTCGTGGCCAGCGCCACGGCCAGGGCGGCCGTGGCGTGGCGCTTATGGGTGGGAGTCGCGTTGCGCATGTCCGCCACGCTAGTGGCGGGAGGGGGGCGAGCGAAAGATGAAGGGGTTCAGAGGGAGAGGCAGGGCCTCCATACATTATAATAAGGCCGTTAACCCCCCGTTAGATTCCGCCGGGCCGGGCGGCGTGGATCAATGCCCCCCAAGCACCCGCATGAGCGCTTCTAACGCCGCCCCTTCGATCTCGGCTTCGTCTTCGGGGCCGACGCCAAAAAACGGCCGGGCCGGGATGTCGCCCCAGGGGATGGGGCTGCCGCGACGGGTGGTGCCGTACTGCCCTTTCTTGGCCCCATACTGGTGGGTGCCGGCCTTGACGTCGGCGGTGCTGACGCGGGCGTAGTCCGGGCCGTGCTCGCTATGGATGGAGCCGGCCAGAATGCCGCTAACCTGCAAGATGGGCTGGGCGCTGCCGCGCCTGGCGACGGTCGTTGGAGAGAGCGCCGCCCAAGGCGCGCCCGTGGCCGGATCGGCTTGGGCGGCGAAAGCCCGCTCCGGGATGTCGGCCAGCACGCCGGCCAGGGCGCGGGTGATGGGCGTCATGTTGCGGCCGGTGGCGATAATGTTGGCCAGAAACGCTTGCGCCTGGCCGATATGGACTTCTATTTCGATCATGGCTATGTGTTCCTTGGTGGACGTGACACGGTAATATTCTCCTGGCCGTAGCACGGGCAGTCGCCCGGAGCGCCATGCGAGGTTTCCGCGCAAGCGGGTAGGGGGCCTCGCCGTCCACCGGCCTTTTCAGCGCCCCTGCTCCCCGGGGGCGCTTTTTTTGCGCAACCGCCGCACCACCCGGTCCTTTTCCGCCTCGTCGCGGCTCAGCCGCCGCAGGCTCTGCACGTACAACTCCTCCCCTTCCCTGGTGGCCTTCACCACCACGACCACGCCGCCGGGCTCATTCAGCAGATAGATAAGACTGCGCGCGCCGTCCTGGATGCGCTCGCCCGCGTCCACCGCTTCTTGGGCCGTGGCGTAGTCCCCCGCCGTCAACCCCGGATGGTTGGCCGCCTGCTTGCCGGCGGTTTGCGGCGAAAGCCGGGCCACCTGGCTGCGCGCGCCAATAAGGCCGGCATCCTCGGCCGGCAGCACGGCCAAGGGAAAGTTGCCCACCGGCTTGGCCAGCCATGTCGGCAACACCGGCCCGCGCGTCATCTCCCCCACGGCCGCCCGGGCCAGGTCCGGTGGCGCGACGTCGAGCTTGCGCGTCAGCTCGTCCAGCGCCCCGCCCAGCCAGGACGCGCCGGGGTTGGCGGAAAAACCCGCGTCGGTGAAGGCCACGTACTTGGATTCCGGCACCCGGTAGCCGGTGACCGACCGCTTGAGGCGTTGCCCGTCGGCGGCGGGCAGGGCCACTTCCTCCGTGACCATGTTGCCCACGCCGGACTCCGGGGCGACCTTTTCCGCCTCCATCCGGGAACCCGAGAGTGCCCGGACGCGGCAGCGGCAGTTGAAGCCGTTTGGCGGATAGTGCGAACTCCAAAATGGATCGTCGAAGCGGAAAGTACGGCCGCCGAGCACCTTGTGGGACGGCCGGGTCTTGCCGTCCAGCACGGCCACGTACTGCCACCAGGGCCGGGCGTCGGCGTTTTCGAGCATGGTCTTGTAGCGCCCGGCCATGAAGGCGGTTTGCAGGTTCTGGCGATAGATGAGCCGCAACCGGGCCGGGCTGCCGAGCTGGGCCTTTCGCTCCTCGCCGGTGCGGGGATTGACCATCTTTTGCTTGCCCCACCAGCCTTTGGCCCGCAGCTTGGGTTCCAGCTCCTTTCGAAACCAGGCTTCGGTCTTGCCCTCGGCCAGGGCCGTCTTGAGCGCGGCCCGGATGTCGGCCAGCACGTCAAGGCTGGCCGCCTTGGCCACCGTAAAAGCCTGGGCATGGGCGCGCTGGTCCAGCTCGTGCCAGTCAAATGTGATCTTATAGCCCTTGCTCTCAAAGTAGGCCACGGCATCGGCCGGCGGCAGCCCCAAGGCGAAGGACAAGGAGACGGGCGCGGGCATCAGGCCACCCAAAGCATGCCGAGCACGGCGAAAAAGGCGATGTCGGGATGGTCCGTCAGCAGGGCAATACCCGCAATAATGAACAAGAGCGCCGGCATGGTTACCCCTCCTTGGGCGGGAAGGCCTTGCGCCACTGTCCGGCAAAAAGATCGGCCCATTCGCGAGCCAGGTCCGATGCCTCCGCCCAGGCCGTGGCGGAGGCATCACGGAGAGCACGACCAACGATGCGCCCCACGTCAAGGACTCCTAAGGGTGACACGGCGATCAGAACAACCAGGAGGACGCGGGGATGCCGGTGGAACCAACGCCCCATGACCTATGCCCCCTGCGCATAACAGCGCCGAAGATCTTCCAGCTTCCCGCCGGTCCGGCTGCCACACTCCCACCCGTCGAGAAGATGTTCACGGGCAGCCATGTCAAACGCTTCGTCAAGGGACTCCGCCCAATAGATGCCGAGCCGGACCGTATGGCTCTCGCTCATGGCTTCCCGCCGCTCCATGTGGAGCGCAACGATAAATTCCGTTTTCACTGTTCCTCCTCGGTTTGTGCGCTCAAGCGCCCCCACAGCTCGCCCACGAACAGTACCCGGGCCGTCAGCTCCTCCAGGGCCGTGGTGTCCATCTGCGGGTACAGCTCGGCCAGCTTGCCGACGAGGGCTTCCGGGGCCACGCCGC
>JAEZEM010000312.1 GCA_023417745.1 Pseudomonadota bacterium | reverse complement strand
CGGATCGCCAAGAAGTACGGCGTTTCGGCCCAGGCCATCATGGAGGCCAACGGCATGAAGAACGCCGATCATCTGCAACTGGGCAAGACCCTGACCATTCCGACTCCGGCCCAGTAACCCCTGCTGTTTTCCGGATCTTCCTGCGCCCCGTCGGTTTTCCGGCGGGGCGGTCTCTCCCTTCTCTGCGCTTTTAAGGGCTTGTCTTTTGCAAGCGTTTGTTGCATGGCTCAATTGGAACTTTCGGCGAAATCCGTTTGCGGGCAACGTCTGATGTTTCGAGTGAAATGGCTTGCAAAAACAGATGGTCTATAGGCTTTAGTCGCTTCTCTGGCGTCGTGTTGAGGATAAGCGTGAGCCAGTCCTTTGTTCCTTGTGCATTAACGGCGTTCTTAGCATCGGCAACGGCGTAAAGCAGCACGGCGAAAAAATCGCCACCGCGACGTTGCCTTCAGTGGACGGTCATGCTGCGGAAAATATCCGTCGCCGAGCTTGTGCCCGGCATGTTTGTCGTTGATTCCGGCCTGTCCTGGCTGGAACATCCCTACCTTTTCAGTCAAGAAGGCGAAATCAAGAGTCTGGCCGCCGTGCACGAACTCGCCGAGGCCGGCTACACCGAGGCCTTCATCGACACCGAGCGGGGGACCGCTGCCCAGGGCCGGTCGGCCGAGCCGACCCTGGCCGAGCTGCTGGCTCGGGAGACGGACCGTCCGTCCGAGCCGGCCGTGCCCCTGGAAGAGGAGCTTGTGGCGGCCACGGCCGTCTACCAGGACTGCCTGTGCATCGCCCGCAACGTGTTGGAGACGGTCCAGGCCGGCGGCGAACTGGACATGGACGAGCCGACGAGCCTGGTCGACGACGTCATCGCCAGCGCCGTACGCAATCCCGACGCCCTGGTCGCCCTGTGCAAGCTGCGGCGGCACGACGCCTACACCTTTACCCACGGGGTCAACGTGGCCGCGCTGTCCGTGGCCTTCGGCACGGCCCTTGGCCTTGATCCCCTGGGGCTGCGCGATCTTGGGCTGGCCGGCCTTTTCCACGACATCGGCAAGACCGGCGTGCCCGACGCCATTCTCAACAAGCCGGCCCGGCTCACGCCCGGGGAGTTCGAGCAGGTCAAGAACCATCCGGGCCATGGCCGGGCACTGCTGGAAGGGCGGGGACTGCCCGAGGCGGTGCTGCGCGGCGTGGCCGAGCACCATGAGAAGTGGGGCGGCACGGGCTACCCCTACGGCCTTGCCGGCGAGGACGTGCACCCTTACGGCCGCATCATCGGCGTGGCCGACGTGTTCGACGCCCTGACCTCCAAGCGGGCCTACAAGGACGGCATCCTGCCCACCAAAGCCCTGGGCGTGCTCTACGGCATGCGCGAGCGCGACTATCCGCCCGGGCTCGTCGAACGTTTCATCAAGTTCATGGGGCCCTATCCGGTGGGCAGCTTCGTGCGCCTGGCCAGCGGGCACCATGCCTTTGTCAGCAAGTCCAATCCCGGCCGACCGCTGTTTCCGGAGCTGCTCCTGGCCTTTGATCCGGCCATGGGACGGCTCAAGCCCCGTAAGATCGAGGCCAAGCCCGACGCCGCCGGCAAGTCGCCCATCGTCGAGGTGGTGGACCCGGCCCGCCACGACATTGATCCGCTGGAATTTCTCTGTCCGGCGGTGGTGTGAGCCGGCAAGCTTTGCCGGGCATCGTCCTTGCATGAGCTCTCGGGGGCACAAGCCCCCGGGAGCGTGCCATGGACATCAACACCAGCTATGACAAGCACAGCGGACAGCTGACCATCCGGTCGGGCTTAAGCGACGGCCAGGCCAAAACCGCCGGCACGACCACGGCCACAAGCGCCAAGACGTCGACAACCGGCCAGTCCGCCACGCAAAATCTCAATCTCGACAGCGCGTATATCAGCCCCGTGCTCCAGGCCAAGGTGCAAACCGAGGCGCTGCAAACCCAGTTCACCAAGACCCTGGCCGCCAAGTTTGACGAACTGGGCATCGACGTCAGCCGTCCCGTCACCCTGACCCAGGGAGCCGACGGAAAAGTGACGGTCGTCGGCGATCATCCGGACAAGGCCGCCATCGAAAAGCTGTTCACCGACGTGCCGACCCTGTCCGAGGCTTTCACCGCCCTGTCCAAGACCAGCTCGAACCTGGCCTCCATGACCTCAAGCCAGTCGGCGTCGCTGGTGCGCACCAACGGCTACGCCGCCTACCTCAAGCAGATCCAAAGCTCCGCCCCTGCCGGCGACTTTTTCTACAGCTACATGGACGGCGCGGCTTCGACGTATTTCGGGTAACGGGGGAGAGGGAAGAGCATGATGCCTCCGGCGGCCGGGAGGGGGTAACCCCCTCCCGGACCCTCCTTAAATGGGGGCGCTTGGGGCTTCAGGCTGTGCCTTAAGCCCAAAGCGCCCCCATTTAACGTGGCTTCGCGAAGCGCGAAAGTAAATCCAAAGCCCCCACTCCCTTTGCCCAATTGGGGGGTCCGGGGGCCTCAGGCCCCCGGCCGCCGGAGGCATCTTCTCTTCTTTCCTCGTTATCCCTCGGCCACGAACCAATCGACGCCGCTCTCCGGCCGCACCAGCGAGGCCGGCACGGTCGGGTCCGGCGCACCGGCCAGGGCCTTGGCCAGGGGCGCTTGCTTGCCCTTGGCCGCGACCAGGAAGGCCACGTGGCGGGCGGCGTTTAGAAGCGGCAGGGTAAACGTCAGGCGGGGCACGGCCGGTTTGGCCGTGGTCGGCGGCGGCGCGGCGGCGACCAGCCGTTTTTTTTCGCCAAGGACGGGGCTGCCTGGAAAGAGCGAAGCGGTATGCCCGTCCGGCCCCATGCCGAGCAGGATCAGGTCGAAGCGGGGCACGGCCTCGTTTGGCCGGCCAAGGACGGCGCGCACCTCGGCCTCGTAGGCGGCCCCCGCCGCCTCGGGCGGCGTCAGCTGCACGGGCATGGGCCGGATATTGGCGGCCGGCGCGGCGATCTTGTCGAAAAGCACGCGGCGCACCACGCCAAAGGTGTTTTCGGGATTATCCCAGGGAACGAGGCGTTCATCGCCGAAGAAAAAGAGCGCGTCGTCCCAGGCGATGCCCAGTCCCCGCTCGGCCAGGGCGGCGTACAGCGGCAGCGGCGTGTTGCCGCCGGACAGGGCCAGGGAGAACCGCCCCCGGGCGGCCACGGCCTCCATGGCCCGCTCGGCCACGAAGGCGAAGGCCGCCTCGGTCAGGGCGGTGGCGTCGGTGAAGCGGCGCACCCGGGCGGTCATGACACAAGCCCATGGGCCGAGAGGAAGCGGCCGGCCTCCTGCGGTCCCCAGGCCCCGGATTTGTAGAGGAACAGGCGTTCGGCCGAGGGCTTTTCCAGCAAGGGGGTGAGGAACTTCCAGCACAGCTCCACCCCGTCCTGACGCCAGAACAGCGTCTGGTCACCGAGCATGCAGTCGAGCAGCACCTTGGCGTAGGCGGTGAGCGCCGCGCC
>JAEZEM010000269.1 GCA_023417745.1 Pseudomonadota bacterium | reverse complement strand
GCGAAATGCTGCGCCTGGGCATCACCACGGACAAGCTGCCCACCGGCTTTACCCTGATAAACGAGCCCTACCCCTTCTACCACATCAACATCGCGGTCTTCTGGACCATCATCATCAGCCTGCTCATTCTGTGCTACGTCATGGTCCTGCTCGTGACCAACATCCTGCGCCGTCGTTCGGTGGAGGAAAAGATCAAGGACCAGGTGTCCTTCCTCGAAACCCTGGTCAACACCATCCCCATCCCCATCTACTACAAGGACGAGACCGGGCAATACCGGGGCTGCAACCCGGCCTTTCGGACCCTTTGCGGCGTGGGGGACGATCCCCGGTCCGTGGACGCCTGCGCCGGCGTGGCCGAGTCGCCGCTGTCGCGCGCCCTGTCCGCCGAGGACGCCGGACTTCTGCGCGAGCCTGGCGTGCGCATGGCCGAAACCGACATCGAAGCCGCCGACGGCACGCCGCACTCGGTCATCCTGCACCGGGCCGTCTACGAAAGCGCCAAGGGGCAGATCGCCGGGCTTGTGGGCGTGCTTTACGACGTCTCGGAACTCAAGCGCGCCGCCGAGCGCCTGCGCCTGGCCGAGGAAAAGTATCGCGGCATCTTCGAAAATTCGGCCCTGGGCATCTTCCGCATGACCCCGGACGGCGCGGCCGTGGACGTCAACCCGGCCATGCTGTCCATGCTCGGCGTCGATGACCTGGGCACCCTGCTGCGCCGCCGGGGCGACATGGTGGAGGTGCTCTTCGGCGGCCGGGAGCGCTTCACGGCGCTCATCGACTCGGCCGTGGACGAGGAAGCCACGGCCCAGTTCGAGACCCGTTTCGTGCGGCCCGACGCCCGGCAGGTCACGGCCAACGTGACCATCCGGCTGGTGGCCGACCCGGAAGGCTATCTGGCCTTTGTCGAGGGCGTGGTGGAGGACGTGACCAAACGCCACGAGGCCGAGCGGGCGCTTCGCGAATCCCAGGAAATGCTGCGCCTGGTCCTGGACAACATCCCCCAGCTCGTTTCCTGGAAGGACAAGGCCCTGCGCTACATGGGGGCCAACCGCGCCTTTGTCGATTTCTTCGGCTTTGACGGCTTGGCCGATCTCATGGGCCGCGACGACGCCGCCTTGCCGCTTCGTCCCGAGGACGTGGACGCCGTGCGGGCCACGGATATCGACGTCATGCACCACAACCGCCCGGTCGCCGGGGAGCTGGCCGCCCGCAACGTCCGGGGCCTGGACGTGCTGCTCGAAATCAAGAAGGTGCCGCTCCATGACGACAAGGGGGCCGTGGTGGGCGTCCTGTCCACGGCCGAGGACGTGACCCAGAAGGTCAGCCTGGAGCGCCAGCTGCTCCAGTCGCAAAAAATGGAGGCCATCGGCACCCTGGCCGGCGGCATCGCCCACGACTTCAACAACATCCTCACCTCCATCATCAATTCCACCGAGCTGGCGCTTATGGACATGCCCCAGGGCGACCCCATGGAGGACGACCTGCGCCGGGTGCTCAAGGCCGGCGAACGCGGCAGCCGCCTGGTCAAGCAGATCCTATCGTTTACCCGCCCGTCCCAGGCCGGGTTCGCGCTCATTAACGTGGCCGACGTGGTCAACGAGGCGGCCGGACTTATCCGGGCCTCGCTGCCGCGCAACATCAAGATCGTGGTGGAAATCCCGGATAAACCCATCACCTGCCGGGCCGACCCAACCCAGCTCCACCAGATCGTCATGAACCTGTGCACCAACGCCTTCCAGGCCATGCGCCCCACCGGCGGCGTCCTGGCCCTGATCCTGGCCGAGGACGAGTTGACCGAAGACCAGGCCGGCCAGGTGGGCGCCCGGGCAGGACGCTGCGCCCGCATCACCGTGGCCGACACCGGGCCGGGCATCGCCGGCGACATCGTGGACAAGATCTTTGACCCGTTTTTCTCCACCAAGCAGAAAAACGAAGGCACGGGCCTGGGGCTGGCCGTGGTGCGCGGCATCGTCAAGAGCCACCGGGGCGGGGTGCGGGTGACGAGCGCTCCCGGCGAACACACCGTCTTTGACATCTTTCTGCCGCTGCTCGACGAGGGCGACGCGCCGGCCGCCGCGCCGCGCCCGGCCGCCAACCGGGGCCGCGACCGCATCCTTTTTGTCGAGGACGACGAGGACCAGCTCCTGACCATCCCGCGCGTCCTGGCCCAGCTCGGCCACGAGGTCACGGCCAAGCCCGGGGCGGCCCCGGCCCTGGCCGCCCTGGCCGAAGCTCCCGACGCCTTTGACGTGGTCATCACCGATTACGACATGCCCGACGCCAACGGCCTGGAGCTGGCCAGGCAGGTGGCCGAGATCGCCCCCCGCCTGCCCGTCATCCTCGTCTCGGGCCGCATGGGCGACATCGAGGACCGGGAACTGGCCGGCAACATCAAAAAGGTCGTGCTCAAGCCCTACAACCAGGCGATCATCTCGGCGGCCATCCGCGAGGTGCTCGACGCCAAACCCCAGACGATAGCCGCATGAAATCCGTTTGCATCATCGACGACGATCCCGAGGTCCGCGACACCATCCTAAGCCTCACGCGCAAGATGCGCCTGACCAGCGAGGCCGCCGGAGCCCTGGAGGCCGGCATGGAGCTGCTTTCCCGCGAGAGCTTCGACGTGGTCTTTCTGGACGTGCGCCTGCCCGACGGCAACGGCCTGGCCGCTTTGCCGGCCATCAAGCGCCTGCCCGACGCGCCGGAAGTCATCATCCTCACCGGCATGGGCGATCCCGACGGCGCGGAATTGGCCATCCAGGAAGGCGTGTGGGACTATCTGGTCAAGCCCTCGCCCATCAAGCAGATCATGCTGACCCTCAAGCGGGCGCTCAAATACCGCGAGGACCGTCGGGGCGACCACGGCGCGCCGGTGTCCTTGAGCCTTTCCGGCTGCATCGCCGCCAGTCCGCGCATGCAGCCCTGTCTGGACCAGGTGGCCCGGGCCGCCGCCGCCTCCGCCGCCGTGCTGATCACCGGCGAGACCGGGGCCGGCAAGGAGCTTTTCGCCCGGCTCATCCACGCCAACAGCGGCCGGGCCAAGAAACCGTTCGTCACCGTGGACTGCGCGGCCATTACCGAATCCCTGGTGGAGAGCACCCTTTTTGGCCACAAAAAAGGCGCGTTCACCGGAGCCGACGCCGACCGGGTGGGGCTGGTGCGCCTGGCCGACGGGGGGACGCTGTTTCTCGACGAAGTGGGCGAGATGCCGCTGTCGCTCCAAAAGACCTTCCTGCGGGTGCTCCACGAGAAGACCTTTCGGCCGGTCGGGGGCATCGAAGAGCGGCATAGCGATTTTCGCCTCATCGCCGCCACCAACCGCGACCTGGCCGCCATGGTCGAGGCCGGAACGTTTCGGCGCGACCTCTACTTTCGCTTAAAGACCATCGAACTGGCCCTGCCCCCCCTGCGCTGCCGGTTGGAAGACATCAAACCCCTGGCCCTGGCCGCCGCCGACGCTCTGGCCGCCGAATACGCCCTGCCCCAAAAAGGCTTCGACGCCGAATTCATGGCCATCCTCGAAGCCTACGACTGGCCGGGCAACGTGCGCGAGCTGCGAAACGTCGTGGAGCGGGCCTTTCTGGCCTCGGGCCGGGAGAAAACCCTCTACTCCATGCACCTGCCCCAGGACGTGCGCATCAAGGTGACCAAGTCCACCCTGGAGCGGGGGATGCAATCCTGCAACAGGCCCGTGTCGCCTCTGGCCTCGGGGTTCGGCCGACCGGTGGAGCCCGTGGGCCGGCGTACGCTCAAGGAATACAAGGAAGCCATGGAGCGCCGCTATCTGGAAGGCCTGCTGGCCGAGCACGGCCGCGATGTGGCCGCCATGGTGGAGATTTCCGGCCTGTCGCGCTCCCATTTCTATGCCCTGCTCAAGAAAAACGCCCTGGCCGTCCCCGACCAGGACGCGCCCGGGGACTAGCTTGGGAAATTGGGTACAACCTCACTCGAAATCGACTTGTCGTATTCAGTCATCCGATTGCTTTCCTTTTCCCTGCCACGCGCCCCAGCCTGTGCGTAAACACTAGGCGCAGCCGGCAACCAGCCGTCTCCGGAGCGTAACAGCTTGCCATTGTTCGCCGTGCCGGGGCCGTGTCGCCTTTTTCAGACTACCGAAGTCTGAATAAAGCCGCCCCCCTTACTTGGGACTTTTGGAACAAAGTCATTTTCAGCCCTTTTTACGTGCCAAAAAGCCTTGTCTGTGGCACGGAAAGGGTTGAACTCCCCTGTCCCGGCGTGGCGCGGCCTGAAGCGTCGAGTCTGAAAAACCAGACACGAACAGCGTGTCTGAAAAACCGGACTGGCCGCTCTTTTGGCAGCGCTTTACGAAGTCATACATTTCAGGGTATTAGCCCCTGTAGCCGCATCCGGTTTCTCGGATACGACGACCCGCCTGGACCCGGAGCGGTTGCATCTTATCGGCAATTCATCGGAATTCTTGCATTTTGCCGTGATGGCACACGACTTGCGAATGCGACAGGGTCGACCCGGCCTTTTCCCATTCGGTCGAACGACAACCTTTAAGGAGACAGCAGCATGGCCAAGAAGATGAAGAGCATGGACGGCAATACCGCCACCACGCATGTCGCCTACGCCTTGAGTGATACGGCGGCCATTTACCCCATCACCCCTTCGTCCACCATGGGCGAGATCGCGGACGAGTGGGCGGCCAAAGGCCTTAAAAACATCTTCGGCCAGACCGTCACCATCCGCGAAATGCAGTCCGAAGCCGGCGCGGCCGGCGCGTTCCACGGCTCCCTGGCCGCGGGCGCGCTGACCACCACCTTCACCGCCTCCCAGGGCCTGCTGCTCATGATCCCCAACATGTTCAAGGTCGCCGGCGAACTGCTTCCCGGCGTCTTCCACGTGTCGGCCCGGGCCATCGCCACCCACGCCCTGTCGATTTTCGGCGACCACTCCGACGTCATGAGCGCCCGCTCCACCGGTTTCGCCATGTTGGCCTCGGCCTCGGTCCAGGAATGCATGGACCTGGCCCTGGTGTCGCACCTCTCGGCCATCGAATCGAGCGTCCCCTTTGTCCATTTCTTCGACGGCTTCCGCACCTCCCACGAGATCCAAAAAATCGAAGTCATCGACTACGAGGACATCAAGGCCCTGGTTCCTCACGATAAAATCGCCGCCTTCCGCGCCCGGTCCATGAACCCCGAGCACCCGGACCTGCGCGGCACGGCCCAGAACCCGGACATCTTCTTCCAGGGCCGCGAGCGCTCCAACCCCTACTATCAGGTGCTGCCCGGCATCGTGGCCGCCCAGATGGAAAAGGTCGCCGCCGTCACCGGCCGCCCCTACAAGCTCTTCGACTACGTGGGCGCGCCCGACGCTGAGCGCGTCATCGTGGCCATGGGCTCGGGCTGCGAGACCATCGAGGAAGTGGTCAACTACCTGACCGCCAAGGGCGAGAAAGTCGGTCTGGTCAAGGTCCGCCTGTTCCGTCCTTTCGCCCCGGACTACCTGTTTAAGGTCATGCCGACCTCGGCCAAGGTCGTCACCGTCCTTGACCGCTGCAAGGAGCCCGGCAGCCTGGGCGAGCCGCTCTACGAAGACATCTGCTCGGCCTACGTCGAGCGCGGCGGCTCCATTCCCAAGCTCATGACCGGCCGCTATGGCCTGGGTTCCAAGGAATTCCGCCCCGGCATGGTCCAGGCGATCTACGACAACATGGCCGCCGCCGCGCCCAAGCGCCACTTCGTGGTCGGCATCACCGACGACGTGTCCGGCCTGTCCCTGCCTTCGGCCGGCGTGCTGCCCATTGAGGAAGCCATCAGCCTGCTCAAGGACTCCATCAAGAAGACCTACGGCAACAAGGGCGAAAAAATCGTCAAGATGAACATGGACGCCGTGGACATGGCCATGGAAGGC
>JAEZEM010000248.1 GCA_023417745.1 Pseudomonadota bacterium | reverse complement strand
TGCGAATGGATGGCCGAGGAGCAGCAGGACGATTGGCCGGGTCTTGAGATCCCCGTCGACAAGGAAGACGCGGACATCATGTACACCTGCAACGCCCGCGAGCCCAAGCACTATCCCGAGGATCTGGCCGAGGCGGCCATCCTGTTCCATATCGCCGGGGAAAATTGGACTGTGCCCAGCGAAGGTTGGGAACAGACCAGCCTGTCGATGTTCGCCGGCGACTGGGAAGCCTGCAAGCTGCAGGTGGAAAACGTCTACGCGGCCATTGATCGCTTGAAGCCCAAACGGGTCATCGGCACCGAATGCGGCCACGCCCACCGGGCCACGGTCATCGAAGGCCCCTTCTGGGCCGGACGCCCCGACGGCCAGCCGCCCGCGCCCTACATCCACTACGTCCAGTGGGTGGCCGAGGCCCTGCGCACCGGCAAGCTCAAGATCGACCCGACCAAGCGGATCAAGCAGACCGTCACCTACCAGGACTCCTGCAACTACATCCGCAACTGGGGTCTGGCCGAGACCGCCCGCGAGATCCTGTCCTATCTCGTCGAGCCGGGCTATCTCGTGGAAATGACGCCCAACAAAGAGCATAACTACTGCTGCGGCGGCGGCGGCGGCTTCAACGGCATCGGCAAGTTCCGGCCCCAGCGCAACAAGGCGCTTCTCACCAAGCGCGACCAGATTCTGGCCACCGGAGCCAAGCTGGTCATCGCGCCCTGCCACAACTGCTGGGACGCCATCCGCGACCTTGAGGAAGAGTACCACATCCACATCGACTGGAGCTTCCTCAAGCCGCTGCTGCTGAAAATGGTCATCGTGCCCGAACACCTCAAGCCCAAGGACGAGGACGACGGCGACGAGGAATAGGGAAGAGGTGCGCCCAACCGCACGCAACCTCCACCTCTAACACGAAATAGGGGTTTGGAATGTTCAATAAGATCCTGTTTGCGACAACCGGTTCGCCGGAATGCGACAGCGCCGCCCGCGTGGCCTTCGACATGGCCCGCCAGTACGGCTCCAAGCTGACGCTTTTCCACGTGCTCGGCATCCCGGGCAAGGGCGACAGCAATCTCGTCATCGACACCCGCACCGGCGAGGAAGTCGATGCCGACGCCGAATACCTGGAAGGCGTGGCTGAAGAGCTGCGCACCACCTACGCCAACCAGCTCGAAGCCCTGCCGGGCGTCGAGATCGAAGTGGCCGTGGGCGTTCCCTCCCGCGAGGTGCTGCGCATTGCCCGGGCCAAGGACGTGGACATGATCGTCCTGTGCGGTCCGTCCGAAGGCCAGCAGTCCGGCTTCTACAAGCGCGGCGTGGTCGGCGACAACCTGCGCAAGGTGGCCAAGGCCGCCCGCTGCCCGGTGCTGACCGTCAGCCGTCCGTCCGCCTCGTTTTGGGGCGGATTCTCCAACATCGTCTTCGCCACGGACTTCTCCAAGGCGTCCGAATCGGCCTTCCAGTTCGCCAAGACCGTGGTCAAGGCCGTGGACGGCGAGCTGCACCTGTTCCACTGCGTGGATTTGAGTCGCTTCCAGTCGCCCATCGCCCTGACTCAGGACGGCATCGAAGCCAAACTGGCCGAGTCCCGCCGTCGCCTGCACCACGAATACGCCACCCAACTCGGGGATTTCAAAAGCTATACTTCCGAGGTATGGGAGGGCACGCCCTACGTCGAAATCGTCAAGTTCGCCCGTGAACGCCAGGCCGACCTCATCGTCATGGCCCATCACGCCCGCGACGTCGATCCCGACGAACGGCCCTTCGGCAGCACCCTGGAACAGGTCATCGTGCGGGCCTCCTGCCCCGTGGTGAGCGTCAACCGTCCCGACAAGCTGCCCCAGGCGGCCGAGGCGTAAGCCCCCACAACCTCCCGGGGACGCAAAAGGAGAAAGGGAAACATGCCCAAGACCATCCTTATCGTGGACGACGATCCCAATATCCGGGAATACCTGGAGACTCTGCTCACCGACAACGGTTACGAGACCATCGTCGCCGACAACGGGGAAAAGGCCCTGGAAGTGCTGGCCGCCCATACGCCCGATCTGATCACGCTGGACATCGAGATGCCGGACAAGACCGGACCGTGGTTCAACCGGGCGCTGCAGCGGGGCAAGACCTACGCCAACATCCCCATCATCGTCATCACCGGCCACACGGGGCTCAAATACGTGATCCCCAACGCCGTGGGGTCCTTGAGCAAGCCCTTTGAACAAAAGGAACTGCTCGATCTCGTGCGCGAAACCATAGGCTCCTAAACCCGCCTCCCGGGGCGCGGCCAACCCGCCGCGCCCCGGGGACGGTCTTGAGCCAAACACGCGGCTTGGCTCGCCCCGACCGCCCTCGCGGTCCAGGCTAACGCCGGAGCGTTTCGGGCCATCCCGAATGCGCCGGACGCCTGCCGGTCTCCGGTCTTGCCCGACCGCCGCCGGCTCGGCGGCCAAGGCGACAAGGACCACGGCCATGAGCGAACGCCTGTTGCTCGTCGACGACGAGGAGGACATCCGCCGTTTCCTCGGCATGTTCCTCGCCGACCTGGGCTATGAGGTCCACGCCGCCGAAAACGGCGTTCAGGCCCTGGAAATGTTCGATGCCGTCAATCCCTCCATCGTGCTCACCGACATCAAGATGCCGGTCATGGACGGGCTGGAGCTCCTTAAGCAGATCAAGGCCAAAGTGCCCGAAACCGAAGTCGTCATGATCTCCGGCCACGGCGACATGGACCTCGCCATCGGCTGTCTGCAGTACGACGCCGCCGACTTCGTCACCAAGCCCATCAACCACGACATCCTCGACGCGGCCCTTAAGCGCGTGGAGGAAAAGATCATCCTGCGTCGCGAGCTCAAGCAATACACCCAGAATCTCGAAAAGCTCGTCCAGGAAAAATCCCGCCGCGTCATCGAACTCGAACGCCAGCTGGCCGCCGGGGAAATGGTCGAAACCATGTGCCAGGCCATCTCCGGCCTGTCCGAGGATTTCGGCGACAAGGCCGGGTATTTCAACGAAATGCCGTGTTTCGTGGCCGTGCACAACCGCTCGCTCACCGTGGTCGCCACCAACCAGCTCTACAAGGAACGCTTAGGCGACATGGTCGGCCACCACAGCTGGGAAGTCTACGTGGGCCAGGCCATCCGGGGCTTCGACGGCCCGGTCTGGAAGACCTTCGAGACCGGCAAGGGCCAACGCTCGCGTGAGACCATGCTCTGCAAGAACGGCCGCGAACTGCCCGTCATGGTTCATACCTCGCCCATCGGCGAACGCGACGGCAAGGTGGAGCTTGTCCTGGAACTGGCCGTGGACGTCAGCGAAATCAAACGCCTCCAGGAAGAACTGCGGGTCACCCAGCAGAAGTACATGGACCTGTTTGAGGCCACGCCCTGCTACATCGCCGTGCGCGACCGCGACTACCGCATCGTGGCCAACAATACGCTGTTCAAACAGGATTTCGGCGAAGGCGTTGGCAAACTGTGCCACCAAGTCTTTCGCCACCGCGACACGCCCTGCCCGGACTGCCCGGTGGACGCCACTTTCGAGGACGGCGCGGCCCACAGCCTCGAAGCCGTGGTCACCTGCCGCGACGGGCGCACGAAAAACGTGCTGACCTTCTCTGCGCCCATCCGCAACGCCGAAGGCGAGGTCGTCGAGGTCATGGCCCTGTCCACGGACATCACCCAGATCCGCGAACTGCAAGACCACCTGACCTCGCTGGGGCTCATGCTCGGCTCCATCTCCCATGGCGTCAAAGGCATGCTCACCGCCCTGGAAGGCGGCGTCTATCGCCTGGAATCCGGCATCAAACGCTCGGACATGACGCGTATCGCCGACGCCGGCGACACCATCAAATCCCTGGTCGGCCGGGTGCGAAACCTCGTGCTCAACGTCCTTTATTACGCCAAATCCCGCGACATGGCCGGCGATCCCGTGGACGTCAGCCACCTGGCCAGCAATGTCGCCCAGATCGTCGAACCCAAGGCCGCCCGGGAGAAGATCGCCTTTACCTGCGACATTCCGCCCGACCTCGGCACGGCCGACCTGGACACGGCCAACCTGTCCGCCGCCCTGGTCAACATCCTCGAAAACGCCATCGACGCCTGCACCGCCGACACCGCCAAGCAAGCGCACGCGATAAGCTTCAAGGCCAGCGCCGACGCCGAGGCCGTCACCTTCGACATCGCCGACAACGGCATGGGCATGTCCCAGGAAACCCGGGAAAAAGCCTTCACGCTCTTCTTCTCGTCCAAGGGCTTGAAAGGAACCGGCCTGGGGCTTTTCATCGCCAACGACGTGGTCAAAAAACACGGCGGCCGTATTGATTTGACGTCGGAAGCGGGCGAGGGGACGCAGTTTCATATCGTCGTGCCGCGAAGGAAGGCCGAGGCGACGGGGAGTTAGTCGCGCCGGAAAAATCCATCCGTTTTGACGCTGGTCACGGGAAATTGCCCCCTACTGCATGGGGCCTTTCCGAGGGAGCCATACTGGCGGATGCGGTGAAGGCCAAGGTTGTTCGAAGGAACAATGGCCAGCGGCCTGAAACAGGTGAGCCGCTTTGATGAACGGCCCGAAAGGGAAGAAGGCGCGGGACGACCGCGCCTTCTTCGTTTGGCGTAACGGCATGCAGCCGCTGCGCCCTATGTCTTGGCCATTGTATCCCGTCTCGGAACCATGAAGAGAGTCGGAGGGCCGGTCCTGCCGGCCGGGCAGGACAATTGCTCGCTCAGTTCCCGAGCAGCAACGGGAACGGCAAGAGCGCCGGTTGTGTTGTCGTGAGGACTTTGGCGGTCATCGTGCTGCCCGGAGAAGAGATTTCGGACAGCCCAAGCCCCGTCGCGTCGCCGGCATAGAGCTTGGAATCGGGCGTGGCGCCCGGCGTGAAGGCCGCGTTGTTTCCTTGATAAAAAAGGACGGTTTGATGGCCTTGGACGTACTTCGTGAGGGAGAGGAGATTATAGTCGCTTTTGGCTTGTTCAGCGACAACGCCCTGGTGCGCGCCGGCCACGTAGGTGTTGATGTCGTTATCGCTGGTGTCGAGGGCGCCGGAGACGCCCGGATGCCCCACGGTGTTGTCCACATGCAGGATGAGCAGGCCGCCCTGGAACGCGGCATGGAAAGCGCGCAGGCCTTTGTCCCAGCCCTGACAATGGCGATTTTCGGCCAGGAAGTATTCCGTGGCGCTTAGCGAGTTGTTGATGAGCTTGAGGCTGGTGTCGGACAAGGCCGGTCCGAAGCTGTGGGTACGGCCGTTGACGCCGGCCGTGTGCTCGGTGTCCCATTGGCAGTACGCCCGGGACCAGGCATCCAAGGACACCGGGGTCGTGCCGCCCGCTTCGCCAATGTCCGCCCCCCAGGTGCCCAGGGACATGAGAGAGAACATGCCCAGGCCGGCATTGCTGTACGAAGTATCGTAGAGGTCGGGGATGCCGCACATCTGATGTCCCAGTTCGTGGGTGAGCACGCCGATGGGATGTTGGAGGTCGTTGTCGCCCAGTTCGCCGTTCATGGCCCAGTTGGTAAGGTGTTTGCCGGCCACGGCAACGTCGTTGCCATTCCAGGCGTGGCCCCAGATGCGGGGTTCTTTTATAGAGCCGGACGCTTCGTAGCCAGCCGGGATAAAATAGATGACCGCTTCGGCGGGAGTTATGTCGCCGTCGCCGTTGCTGTCGAGACCGGCAAAATCCACCAGAGGCGCGGCCGCAGCCAAGACCTCGTTTAGCCAGGAGATTTCCTTAGCGTAATCGCCTCCGCCAGCGTAATTGGGGTGATTGCTGGCGAGGGTGACGCTCAACACCCCGGGGGTGGCGTTGCTGTTCTGGCTGTGATTCACGGGACTGATGGTCAGCTTGCCGTGGGAGTTGTCCGTATAGAAATTGGCCACGGTCTTGGCCCCGGAACCGGCGGCAAAAATTTTATCATACCAGGCTTGCGTTGTCGTCGTCAGGGCTCGGTCCGCAAAGGAGACCAGAATAACAAGCAGTTTCTTGGGGCCGCCGACAAAGCGGGGCGTCCAGGCCGGGGCTGCGCCTTGGGCCGCGTCGGCCTGGAAGTTCTCGGACTGGAGCAGGTTTTTGTTAAAGGCCTGCCGCAGGGCCGTGGCCGGGGTGGGGCGCAGATTCTTGGAGGCTGCTGGCGGTGCGTCCCGGCCGGGAATCAGGCCGGAGGGCGTCAATTCCTGGGCCTGCACAATCGTTTCGGCCGTATCAAGTTGCCGACTGGTCTGTTGCCCGGAAGGAAGGGCGTATTCCAAATACCCGGAAATCCTGTTGCGGACCACCGTATAGCCGTCCAATGTCTGCGTCCAGTTCTGGAATTCATCTCCCTCAATGCGTACCGTCAGCTGTGAGCCGTCCGGTTGTGTTGCCTCGATGGGCTGCGGCTTGGCTGGCCCGGCAAAAACTTGGGATGTCAGGAAGAGCAATAGCAAGAAGCCTGACGCAATGTGTCGGATTGATCGCAAGTTGAGGGTGCTCCTTGATCTGGTGACACGGAGAGGCAAAAGCTTCTCGCTTTGGCGCGGCACGAAATAAGATAAAAGATTTTTTTATGGTCTTACTGTAGAGGAGGGGCCGGGGCAAGCGGAGATTGCCCCGGCTCGCTCAAAACGCGTACGGCTCAGCCTGTCGCCATTCGAACATGTAAGTCTCTTCAGGAATCAGTTCCTTGCTCTCCACGACATCGGCCGCCAGCAGCGCCGTCGCCGACACCGACGAGAAGCTCATGCCGGGCAGGATGATGTCCTGGCGGTCGTTTTCCGGGATGCCTTCCAGATGGCCGTAGGCCACGACCCAGCTTTTGTCGGCCGGCGGCTCCTGGCCGGTGGGCGTTTTGACGCGAAACCCCACGGCTGTGCCGTCGGCGAAGCAGCACCAGACGGCCAGGCGGAAAATAACGAACTGTCCCTTGGCGTCGAGTTCCGGGCTGCGGTGGACGAAGCCGCGCACGGCGTAAGGGCGCTCAAAGGCAGGCGAGGGGCCTTTGGCGGCCAGGTCGTAGAGTTCGCCGGTGTTGATGGGCACGTAGTCTCGGCCGCCGGCGCGCAGGCGTTCGGGGACCGGGGCGATTTCCGGGGCGGGCAGGGACGGGGCGACGCTGAAGACGTCGCTGTCGTCGTTGGCCGAGAGGGTTTGCAGGCCGCCTTCGGCAAACCACACCAGGCAGCCAAGGGCCAGGTAGCACAGGCCCCGGCCCAGGGACGCCTTGGCTACGGGCCGCAGGGTCGCGTAGGCTCCCAGCACGGCCAGGACGATGGCGGCGGCAAGCGTTATCGGCTTGAACTTGGGATTTAAGTACATCCAGTAATTGCCGAGGGTCGCCAGCCAGCCCATGAAGCCGGCCAGGGCCAGCATGGCCAGGCCGTCGCAGCGGGCGGCCAGGGCGGCGAGAAGCTTTGTCATGACGCGCCTCCGGTGAGGATGCCGTAGACGGCGCAGGCGACAAAGACGATGGCGGCCGGGACAATGGCCAGCACCCGGGTCAGGCGCGGGGTGAACACCTGCCGCCACATGAGCAGGAGCTTGAGGTCGAGCATGGGACCCAGGGCCAGGAAGGCCAGCTTGGCCGCGGCCGGGAAGGTGGAAAACGAGGCGGCCACGAAGGCGTCGGCCTGGGAACACAGCGAGAGCAGTACGGCCAGGGCCATCATGCCCGGAATGGCCAGCACGAGGTCGTTTTCCATGGCCATGACCACAGAGACGGGCACGTAGGCCTTAAACGCCGCCGCTACCATGGAGCCCAGGATCAGCACCTTGGCCATGTCCAGGAAGTCGGCCATGGCGTGGCGCATGGCCGAGGCGACCTTGTCGCGCTGGCTGGGGACGACGGCGGCCAAAGGCACGGCGTCGGTGAGCGACCCGAAGGGCGTGCCCGGGACGGTGGCCGGCCCGTGGTGGTGGGCGTGGCCCTCGGGGCCGTGGTCATGGCCGCAGCCGCAGGCCGGGGTCGCGGCGGCGGGATCGCGCAGCAGCGAGAAGGCGTCGCGCCCGCCGGCCCAGTAGCCGACAACCAAGCCGGCCGCGATGACCAGCACGCAGCGCCAGATGGCCATGGTCGGGTCGCCCCTAAAGGCCACCAGGGTGGCCAGAAGCGACACGGGGTTGATGACCGGCGCGGTCAGCATGAAGGCGACGGCCGCGCCCGGAGGCACGCCTTTGCCGATAAGCCGGCGGGCCAGGAAGACCACGCCGCATTCGCAGCAGGGCGTCAGCGCGCCGATGCCCAGGCCCACCAGGGTGGAGGCCAGCCGGCCCTTGGGCAGGAGCCGGGCCAGGCGGTCGCGGGGCACGTAGGCCTCGACCAGCCCCGAGGCCACGGACCCGAGCAGCAAAAACGGCACGGCCTCCAGCACGATGGACAGCGTGGCCTGGGCGAA
>JAEZEM010000247.1 GCA_023417745.1 Pseudomonadota bacterium | reverse complement strand
CCGTCGCAGAAATGGTCGGCCACGATCTTGGCCTTGCCGTCGATGATTTCGAGAGCGCCTTCGGCGCAGCCGGTGACGCACTGGCCGCAGCCGTTGCACAGCGCTTCGTCGATTTCGATGATCTTGCGTTTCATAACTTTTTCCCTGGGCGGGCGGCCCTGTTTTGGGCCGCCCGCCGTGCGTGGCGAAGGCTGACTAGCCGAGGATCGCCTTGAGGTCTTCGTCCGGGGTGCTGATGGGCTTGATGTCGTAGTTGGCGACCAGGAAGTTCAGCACGTTGGGAGTCAAGAAGGCCGGCAGAGTGGGTCCGAGGCGGATGTTCTTCACGCCCAGGTGGAGCAAGGTGAGCAGGATGGCCACGGCCTTTTGCTCGTACCAGGACAGGACCATGGACAGGGGCAGGTCGTTGACGCCGCAGCCGAACGCGCCGGCCAGGGCGACGGCCACCTGGATGGCCGAGTAGGCGTCGTTGCACTGGCCCATGTCGAGCAGGCGCGGGATGCCGCCGATGTCGCCGAGCTTCTTGTCGAAGAAGCGGAACTTGCCGCAGGCCAGGGTCAGGACGATGGTGTCGGCCGGGGCCTTCTCCACGAACTCGGTGTAGTAGTTGCGGCCGGGCTTGGCTCCGTCGCAACCGGCGACCAGGAAGAAGTGGCGGATCTTGCCGGCCTTGACCGCGTCGATGACCGTGCCGGCCACGCTCATGACGGCGTTTCTGGCGAAACCGGTCATGACGGTGTCCTTGTCCTCGTCGGCGGCAAAGCCGGGCATGGCCAGGGCCTTTTCGATGACCGGGCCGAACTCGCCGTTTTTGACGTGCACGGCTCCGGGCCAGCCGACCAGGCCGGTGGTGAAGATGCTGCCCAGGTAGCTCTCGGCCGGCTTCTGGATACAGTTGGTGGTCATGAGGATCGCGCCGGGGAAGGCGGCGAATTCCTTGTGCTGGTTCTGCCAGGCGGTGCCGTAGTGGCCGTAGAAGTGGGGGTACTTCTTGAGCTCGGGGTAGCCGTGGGCGGGCAGCATTTCGCCGTGGGTGTAGATGAAAATACCCTTGCCGGCGGTCTGTTCCAGGAGCTGCTTGAGGTCCTTAAGATCATGGCCGGAAACCAGGATGGCCTTGCCGGCCTTGTGGCCGAGCGGCACGGTGGTGGGCACGGGGTGGCCGTAGGCGCCGGTGTTGGCGGCGTCGAGGAGCTCCATGGCCCGCAGGTTCACTTCGCCGCACTTCAGCACCAGCGCGACCCAGGCTCCCAGGTCCTTGTCGGTGGTGAAGGTGGCGGCCATGCCTTCGTAGAGGAATTCGTACACGGCCGGGTCTTCCTGGCCGAGGATGGCGGCATGGTCGGCGTAGGCGGCGATGCCCTTGATGCCGAAAATGAGCGTATGCTTGAGCGAACGGATGTCGTCGTTGGCTTCGGGAATGTCCTTAAGCCCGTGCTTGGCGCCCTGGGCGACGAGGCCGGCCAGGTCCAGGGCCGGGACGTAGCTGGCCGGGCCTTCGGGCAGCTGGGCCTTGAGCAGCGCGGCCAGGGCCTTGCGCTTGGCCACGGCTTCGTTAATGAGCGGCACGAAGTCGGCGGCGTCGAAATTGACGTTGGTCAGCGTGGAGAACATGGCCTTGGCGAAGTAGCGGCCGGTTTCCAGCGGCACGGCCACGCCTTCGGCTTTGGCGGCGGCGGCGGCCTGGGCCAGGCCGGTCAGGGCGTAGACGAGGAGATCCTGCAGATCGGAGACGTCGGGCTGTTTGCCGCAAACGCCCATCTTGTCGCAACCAAGGCCTTTGGCGGTCTGTTCGCACTGGTAGCAAAACATATGTCGTCCTCCGTTTGGGTTGGGGTCGGTTTCCCGTTTCGTTGGTTTCGGGTCTACGCGGGCCGGGCCGAAAGCGGTTTGACCTAAGTCAAAAGGGCGATTTTTTTTTGAGAAGTCCGCTTTTTTTCGGCGACGCGGGACGCGGGGCCAGAAAACGGGAAGCCGCGACCGTTTGCCGGGGCGGCGAGGCCTAAAAGCCGACGTCGCCATCTCCGGGCAGGAGACCTTTGGGGAATTGTTATACTATAAACAGGGGAACGGGAAAAAGGTCAAGGTGGGGGAAGGGGGGATGCGCTGGCGGGTTGGCGCTTCAAAGGCCTGTTGGATGACAGGAAGGACGAGCGCGGCAACACGCCGGAGTAGGGGAGGCCGAAGTTTGTTTCAGCCCCAAGCGCCCAAAAACAAAGCCCGCGCTTCCTCGAAAAGAAGCGCGGGCTTTTGTCGCTACGACCGCTTGGGATCGTCTAGGATGGTTTCTGGTCGTTTTTGGGCTCGACGGGAGTAATGTTCTTTTCTTCCATGGATTCCTTGAAACCCCGGATGGCCTTGCCCAGATCGTGGCCCAGGCTCGGCAGTCGGCTCGGTCCGAAGATGAGCAGAACGACTCCCAGGACGACCAGCCAGTGCCAAATCGAAAATGCGCCCATCGGATTGCTCCTGTTTGCGTTGTTCCCTATCCTTCTATAATGGCCCGGGGCCGGCAACGGAAGGGCATGTTACGGCGGAAAGGGTTTCAGTCGTGAAACCCTGGGGCATTCAGTCCGAAACAACAGCGATTTTCTCTGGGAGAAAATATTGTCTGCATGGCTCGCGACAGCCGGCCTCCATGGCCGGGCGAGTCACGTCCTGCCGCAGAAGAGGCTGTCGGTGAAGCGGCGGGCCAAGCATAAGGACATATCCGCCCTAGGGCAACCCAGGGCCGTGTTTGCCTCGAACGCGCCGGCAAATCAGGCCTGGGCCGCGAAATGCTGGCCTATTTTATCCGGCCCGGCGGGCTAGATCCGCGCCACGCCCAGAAACACCGCGTGCAGGGCCACGACCAGAACGAAAAAGGCCTGCCGCGCCGCCTCGGGCGACAGCCCCGGAAAACGCAACCCGATGCGGCCGCCCGGACAGGCGGACAGGCAGTCGCCGCACAGCGTGCAGGACAGCCCCGGCCGGCCCTTGTCCAGATCGGCCGGCGTCAGCGCCAGATAGCGGCACACCCTCGAACACCGGCCGCAGCCGTCGCAGCCGTCGCCGATGCGCACCCGCCAGGGGCTTATCTTCCCGAGAATATTCCCGATCAACCCGATGGGGCAATACATGGTGCAATGGACCATGACCCCGGATTTGCGGGACAAGCTCGCCATGACGCCCAGGCCAACGAGCCCAAAGACCGCCGCCGCCGTGACGGCCTGGCCAAGGGGAACCTCCAGCCAGCGAAGGACAAGCGCGCCGCCCACGGTCAGCGCCAGGGTCGCCGCCCGCCACCAGACGCGCCCGGCCGGCAGTCGCCTGGGCACGGGCCGACCCAGCCGGGCGCAGGCGTCGTCGGCCGCGCCGATGTAGCACAGATGCGAACACCAGCCCGGGCCGACCAGCAGCACCGTGGACAGATAGAGGATGGGCATGAAATAGCCGCCGCCCCGGTAGGCCGGTCCGGCGGCGATGAGCGCCGGCACGGGCAGATGCAGCGCCCCGGTCATGAGAAAGACCGTCGCCCCGGCCAGCCCCAGGGCCAACTGGGCGAAAAAGACCAGCGAAAAGGCCGCCCAGTAGCGCGAGCGCACGGGGCCGGTTCGCGGTGCTGCGAGCATCCGCCCGGTCAGCCAGGCGGCGTAGAGGCCCAGGGCCGTGATCTCCAGCCAGCCCCAACCCGGCGCAAAGCGGTCAAGGAGCAGGATCGGAAAGGCGACCTTGGCCCGGGCCACGGCCAAAAGCGCCACCGCGATCCAGAAGGCCGCCGCCCGGGGCGCGGCATGTCCCGGGCCGTGACGGCCAAGGGCCTCCCCCCGGCGCGTGAAGGCAAAAAGCCCGCCGCCCAGGCACACGGCCACCACCCCGGCCATGATGCCGGCCAGCCGCAGCCAGGGCAGCCCGGCTGCCAGCCGGAAGGCGACCATGTCGCGCCCGGCCTCGGCGAAGACCAGCCCGGCCATGAGCAGGGTCGGACCAACCAGCCACCGGGCGAGGTCGCGCCGAGCCGCCAGCCAGCCGGCCAGGACAAGAACGCTGGCGCAAAGGCCCAGATCGCCGCCGCGCAGGCTGTGGGCGGCGAAAACAAGCAGCCCCAGGAATTGGAGGGTCACGCCAAGGGCCGTCATGACAGCGCCCAGGCCGGCAGCCCCGGCAGGCCGCCCGGAAAGACGAGATCGGCGAAACGCAGTCCCGGCCGCATGTCCCGGGCAAAGACGGCCAGGGTCCGGCGGGCCAGTTCCGCGGCCTCCCGGGGTGCGAGGTTTCGGTCAAGCGCCGTGCCCAGGCGCGGCCGACGGCCGAGTCGGCCGCCCAGGAAGACGCGGTAGGCAACCGGGCCGCCCGCGATGGCCCGGCTCGGGCAGACCCGGGCGCAAGCGCCGCAACCCAGGCATGTGTCTTGGGCAATGATCGCCTTGCCGGCGATCACGCGTATGGCCGCGTCCGGGCAGACCTCGGAACAGGCTCCGCAGCCGTGGCAGGCTTCGGGATCGACGCTTGCCTCGCGCATGGCGATAAACCCCAGGTCGGCCACCTGGGGCCGCACGCAGGCGTTGGGGCAGGCCGAGACGGCCAGGCGGAACTGTTCGTGGCGGCGAAGGGGCCGGGCCAGATCGGCCAGGGCCTCGGGCATGGCGGCGCAGGCGGCCAGCTCCACCAGCTCGGCCAGGGTGTTTGCGTCCAGGGGCGCGGCATGGGGACAGACTCCCGGCGTGACGCCCCGGCAGGTTTCGAGTATGACGATTTCCGCAGTCATGGCGCATCCTTTGCCGGTTTTTACCGTTTAAGGGAACAGAGGGTTCGGCCAGGGTGACAGGGGTCGCCCGGCCGCGCCTTGACTTACGTCAAGCGGCGTCAAATGGCGTCACCAGGGAGGAGCAGTCGTGGACACCGACACCATCCAGGCCGTGGCCGGCATCAGTCTGTTTTCCGGGCTAGGCCCCAAGGAACTGGCCGCCCTGGCCGCCGTGGCCGAGG
>JAEZEM010000225.1 GCA_023417745.1 Pseudomonadota bacterium | reverse complement strand
TGGTTAAACCGACTCCCTGAATCTGCTGGCTCCCCGGGACGGACTCGAACCGCCAACCTAGTGGTTAACAGCCACCCGCTCTGCCAATTGAGCTACCGGGGATCGTTGAGGCGAGAAAGGTGTTTATACCTGCTCCGCCGACCCGTCAAGCAGGAATTTCCCTGAAGCAGAAAAAAGTCCCTCGCCGGACCGACCGAGGCGCGACGGGCCGGCCGGCCCATTCTTGACGGGGCACGCTAATTCTCGTAGGCAAATGCGCTTGTCCGGTCGTATCGGCCGGGGCAACGACATGCAGCAACGGAGAACCGCCGTGGGCAGCGACGCGCCACGTAAGAAAGAATACAAGCTCCCGGTCAAGTCCAAGCGGGTGGAGGACTTCCGTCCTCTGCTCGAAAGCCTGGACGCCCGCGACGAACTCAACGAAGTCTTCAAGAACCGCATCGCCAAGGCCGTCCAACTCCTGGACGACGGCGTGGCGCTCTACCCCAACGACTTTGCCAAAGGCGACGACATCGGCCCGGTGGCCGAGGCCCACGAGCCCCTGGCCGAAGAGGCCCTGGCCGAACTGAGCCGGACCTTTCGCCTGGCCGGCCGCATCGTGTCCCTGCGTTCGTTTGGCAAGGTGGCCTTTCTCACCATCCAGGACGCCTCGGGCCGCATCCAGGTCTTTGCCGAGCGCGAGACGCTGGGCCAGGAAGCCTACACCGTCTTTAAAAAATTCGACATCGGCGACATCGTCGGCGTTTCGGGCCGGCTGTTTCGCACCAAGACCGGGGAACTGACGCTCCACGCCGACAGCCTGTCCCTGGTCACCAAGTCCATGCGGCCTCTGCCCGAGAAGTACCACGGCTTAAAAGACGTGGAGACCCGCTACCGCCAGCGCTACGTGGACCTCATCGTCACCCCGCGCTCGGTGGAAATCTTCAAGGCCCGCACCACCATCATCCGGGAACTGCGCGCCTTCCTCGACGGCTCGGGCTTCATGGAAGTGGAAACGCCCATGATGCAGGCCATCCCCGGCGGGGCCACGGCCCGGCCGTTCGTGACGCACCACAATGCCCTGGACATGGGCCTTTATATGCGCATCGCCCCGGAACTGTACTTAAAGCGCCTGCTCGTGGGCGGCTTTGAGAAAGTCTACGAGGTCGGTCGCAACTTCCGCAACGAAGGCGTGTCCACCCGGCACAATCCCGAATTCACCATGTGCGAGTTCTACTGGGCCTACGCCCGGTACACCGACCTCATGGACCTGACCGAGCAGCTTTTTGCCCGCCTGGCCAAGGCCGTGACCGGTTCGGAGGCGGTCAGCTACCAGGGTCAGGAGATCAACCTCGCCCCGGGCTGGGCGCGCCTGGCCTTCCACGAGTCCATCGAAAAGGTGGGCGGCATTGATCCCGAGATCATCCGCGACTACGACAAGGCCAAGGCCCTGGTCGAAAAAAGCGGCGAAAAGGTGCTCAAGGGCGACAAGCTCGGCAAGGTCCAGGCCAAGCTCTTCGACATCTTCGTCGAGCCCAAGCTCATCCAGCCCCACTTCATCTACCATTACCCCACGGAAATCTCGCCGCTGTCGCGCCGCAACACCGAGAACCCGGACATCACCGACCGCTTCGAGCTGTTCATCGCCGGGCGCGAAATGGCCAACGCCTTTTCCGAGCTCAACGATCCGGTGGACCAGCGCCAGCGTTTCGAGGATCAGGTGCGCGAGAAAGAGGCCGGCGACGACGAGGCCCACCGCATGGACGAGGACTACGTCCGGGCCCTGGAGTACGGCATGCCCCCGGCGGCCGGCGAAGGCATCGGCATCGACCGCTTGGTCATGCTGCTGACCGACCAGGCCTCCATCCGCGAGGTCATTCTCTTTCCGCTGCTGCGCCCCGAGGGCCAGCCGGGTTCATGAGTTTCGAACTTTTCGTCGCCAGGCGCTACCTGACGGCCCGCCAGAAGCAGGCGTTTATTTCCGTCATTTCGCTCATCTCGGTGCTCGGGGTGGGCCTTGGCGTGGCCTCGCTCATTGTCGTGGTCGCGGTGATGCAGGGCTTTTCCACCGAGCTTCGGGACAAGATCCTGGGCATCAACGCCCATATGGTGGCGGCCGTAGCCGGCGGGGCCATGCACGACTACCGCGACCTCATGGCCAAGGCCGAGGCCGTGCCCGGAGTCCTTGGCGCGACGCCCTTTGTCTATACGGAAGTGATGCTGTCCAGTCCGCGCGGGGTCAAGGGAGTGGTCCTTCGCGGCGTGGACCCGGTTTCGGCCGGCAAGGTGCTGGCCCTGCCCAAGGAAATGATCGTCGGCAGCCTGGACGATCTGGAGATTCCGGGGCCGTTTCCGGGCATCGTGCTTGGCCGCGAGCTGGCCGACCGGCTGGGACTGGTCGTCGGCGAGACGATCAACCTCATGTCCCCGGCCGGCAAGGAAAGCGCCGCCGGCTTCTCGCCCAAGGTCAAGACCTTTGTGCTGCGCGGGCTTTTCAAGTCCGGCATGTACGAATACGACTCGACCCTGGCCTACGTCACCATTCCGGCCGCCCAGGAACTGCTGGGCTTTAAAAGCGACATCGCCACCGGCATCGAACTCAAGGCCGCCGACGTGGACGCCGTGGACACGCTGGCCCCCAAGGTCCGGGCGGCGCTTGGCGGGCCGCCGCTTTTCGTGCGCACCTGGATCGACATGAACGGCAACCTGTTCAAGGCGCTGCATCTCGAAAAAACGGCCATGTTCGTGATCCTGGTCATGATCGTGGTGGTGGGCTGCTTTTCCATCATCACCACCCTGGTCATGCTGGTCATGGAAAAGACCCGGGACATCGCCATCCTCATGTCCATGGGGGCCACGCCGGCGGCCATCCGCAAGATTTTCATGCTCCAGGGCATCATCATCGGCGTGGTGGGCACCGCCCTTGGCTACGCCCTGGGCCTGGGGCTGGCCCTGGCCCTGGAAAAATACCAGTTCATCAAAATTCCCGGCGACGTCTATCCCATGGACCATCTGCCGGTGCGCCTGGACTGGACCGACATGGCCATCATCGGCGTCACGGCCCTGGCCCTGTGCTTCCTGGCCACCATGTACCCGGCCCGGCAGGCGGCGCGCCTGCAGCCCGTGGAGGCCCTGCGCCATGACTGAGCCGCTGCTCTACGAGTTGCGCCAGGTGCGCAAGGTCTACCAGGGACCGGCCGAGGAAGTGACGGTGCTCGCCGGCCTGGATTTTACCATTGCCAAGGGTGATTCACTAGCCATCCTGGGTGCTTCCGGCTCTGGGAAGTCTACCTTGCTGCATCTGATGGGCGCTCTGGACCGGCCGACGTCAGGGACCGTCCTTTTTCGCGGCCGCGATCTGTCCGGGCTTGGGGCCGTGGAAGCGGCGGCGCTGCGCAACCGGGACATCGGTTTCGTGTTCCAGTTCCACCATCTGCTGCCGGAATTCACCGCCCTGGAGAACGTGGCCATGCCGGCGCTGATTGCCGGCATCGAAAGAAAAGAAGCTTTTGCTCGGGCCAGGGCATCTTTGTCGCTCGTGGGACTTGATGAAAGGGTGGAACACAGGGTAACAACCCTTTCCGGGGGAGAGAGGCAGAGGGCGGCTATCGCCCGTGCTGTCCTGTTGCGGCCATCTGTTCTGTTGGCCGATGAACCCACCGGCAATCTTGACGAAGCCACAGGCGGCCGCGTCGGCGAGATGCTCGCCCGCCTCAACGCCGATCTGGGCATGACGTTGGTTGTGGTCACTCACAACCATAACCTGGCCGCTCTTATGGGCCGGAGACTGGAGCTGCAGGGTGGAGAACTCTATGCGCGGAATGAAACGAATCGGTCTTAAAGGGCTTTTGCTCGCCGCGATCATGCTGGCGGCGGCGGGTCAGGCCCTGGCCCAGTCCGGCAAGGTGCTGGTCGTGCCTTTCGCGGTCAACGCCGCCGACGCCCTGCATTCCGTCCAGGGAAGCCTGCCCGCTGTTCTGGCCGAAAAGCTCAAGGCCCTTGGCGTCACCGCCCAGGCCGACAGCGGCAAGGCCGCTCCCGACGTCGCCGCCGCCCGCAAGCTGGCTGGCGCGGCCCGGGCCGAATACGTCGTTTTCGGAAGCATTTCCAAGGTCGGCGAGGGACTGAGCCTCGACGCCCGGGTGGTCAGGGTCGGGGGTGGGGAGCCCCAGGCCGTGTTCGCCTCGGCGGCGACGGTGATGGGACTCGACGCCGCGGCCGCTCAACTGGCCGACAAGATCAAGCCCCTGGTGGCCGTGTCCACGGCCCCGGGCGGCGGTTCGGACCGCATCGTCGAAGTGGATGTCGAAGGCAACTCCATTCTCGACAAGGAAGTGGTCATCCTCAAGGTCAAAAGCCAGGTCAACCAGGCCTACGACCCCAAGACCGTCAATGAAGACGTCAAGAAGCTCTTCGACATGGGCTACTTCGACGACGTCCAGGTGCGTCTGGACAACGTGGCCGGCGGCAAGCGCCTGACCTTTGTGGTCAAGGAAAAGCCGCGCATCCAGGCCATCGGCGTCACCGGCAACGGCGACGTGAAAAAGGACGACGTCCTGGAGGCCATGAGCACCAAGGCCGGGGGCGTGCTCAACCTCAAGGTTCTGGCCGACGACCTCGGCAAGATCCGCGAACTTTACAGCAAAAAGGGCTACTACAAGACCGAGGTCACCTACGAGCTGGAACAGACCGATCCCCGCATCGCCCGGCTCAACATCGTGATCAAGGAGCCCAAGAAGCTCTATATCAATGAAGTCAAGATCGAAGGGGCCAAGCAGATCAGCCCCGGCGACCTCAAGGACGAACTGGCCACGTCCACCCGCCATTTCTGGTCCTGGGTCACCGGATCGGGCGTGCTCAAGGAAGAAATGCTGGAGCGCGACGCCGCCGCCCTGGAAGCCTACTACGCCAACCGCGGCTTCGTCGACGCCCGGGTCGGCCAGCCCGAGGTCATCTACGGCGACGACGGCATCACCGTCATCTTCCGGGTGGAGGAGGGCGACCGCTACAAGGTCGGTTCCGTGGCCTTCTCCGGCGACCTGCTCTTCGACCAGCCCAAGCTCATGGATCGGGTCAAACTCGACGAACTGTCCGCCAAGGGCGAGTACTTCAACCGCTCCGTGGTGCGCGACGACCTGAATTCCCTGGCCGAACTTTACGCCGACGACGGCTACGCTTTCGCCGAAGCCGACGTCGACATGCAAAAACACGCCGACACCA
>JAEZEM010000145.1 GCA_023417745.1 Pseudomonadota bacterium | reverse complement strand
GGGCCAGGGCGGCCCCGAGAGCGGCTTGCCCCGGGCCGGCGGCCAAGGCGGCCTCGCGCAGCGGGGCAAGCCCGGCTCCGCTGCCGCCAACGGCCAGGAGCCGGGAGAGCGGCCCGGGCAGGCCGTCGCACGGGTCGATCACGGCTAGTCCCTGGGGCCGAAGGTGTCGCGCATGACGGCAAAAAGCTGTTTCATGCGCGTGGGATAGGTGTGTTCGGCCAGCAGGCGCTTGCGCCCGGCGGCGGCGATGCGCTCCCTGGCCGAGGCGTCGGCCAGATAGCGGGCCGCCAGTTCAGGGATCTCGGCCGGCTCAGCGTAGACCGCCACTTCCTTTCCCGGCTCGAACAGGGCGTCGAGCTGACGGCGGGCGTCGGTCAAAAGAAAAGCCTGGCAAGCCGGCACGTCGAACACCCGCTGGTTGACCGCGCCCTTCATCTGCTGGCTGGTGGCGTTGAAATTGATCTCGGAAAGAGGATAAAAATCGGGCAATTGGTCATAATAGGCCAACTCGGACTGATACCGCCAGGACCGGCCTTCGTCCGGGAAGAGCTCGCGCCAGCCCGGGTCGCCGACGATAAGCGGCCGCCAGGGCAGAAGCTTTGCCACGCAGGCGCTTCGATAGCGCCCCGTCGCCTCCCAGATGACGGCGGTCTCAAAGGCGAGCTGACGCTCGTGGGGCAGGCCGGCAAACGCCGGCAGCAGCTCCGGCCAGGCCTCGGCCAGATGGGCGGCCACGGTGCGCGCCCCGGAGGCGGCAAAGGCATCGGCCAGCGCGCCAAAGGCCCCAAGCAGCCGGGGCGGCGGCGCGCTGGCGACCAGGCGCAGGGCGGTTTTGCGCCGCATGGAGTTGCCGACAAACGACACCCTGGCCCGCCAGGGATGGTCGGCGGGCAGGCGCGGGCGCGGGCAAAAGCGCGTCTCGTCGGCGGCCAGGGGCAGGTAGTGGACATGGGGGAAGCCGGCAGCAGTCAGCGGCGCAAGGCTGTCGACGTCCCAGGTGAAAAGCACGGTTTCGCTGGTGGCCGCCGGCCGGTACAGCGGCAGGACAAGTTCCGGGCTGTCCACGAACCACGAAGCCAAAGGCAGGCGCAGGGAAGCCAGCAGTTCCAGCAGCACGCCCTGCTTATCCACGCCCAGATGATTGACGGTAAAGACGAAATCAGGCCGAAACTCCGCCACGGCCCCGCGCACCAGGGCCACGAACGCGTCGCGATCAAGGCTGTCGCCGATTTCGACATAGCGGCATGGCGCGCCCAGGCGGGCGCAGGCGGCCACGGCCTCGCCGACCAGAAAAAGCTTGCTCGTCAGACACAGCACGCGCGGCAATACGGCGGCAAAACGCACCGCTGCCGGCGGCCCGGACAGGGCCTGGGCCAGGGCGGCGACGTAGGCGGCATGAAGCCGACGCTGGACGGGATGGGGCGAAAAATGGAGAGCAGCCAGTCCCCGGGCCTGGGCAAAGGCCCGCACGGCCTCGGCCGCCCGGACCGGGTCGGCCGCGTCGATCCAGGCAACGTCCGGGTCATCGGCAAACCGGGCCGCCGTGCCGGCAAGCCCGGCCACGTCGGGATCGCGGTCCACCACGGCGACCAGCCGGCCGGCCTGCCGGCAATGAGCGATCTCCACGCCAAGCCCGGCCCCGAAAAAGACCGGCAACGCGCCCGTTGCCAGGGCGGCTTCGGCCCGGGCCAGCGAAGCGGCCTGGCCGGCCCGACCGCTCAGCGTCCAGGTCTTGCCCTGGTGGCGCAGCCGGACGTCGATGAGCCGGCCGTCGGCGTCGGTCACCGCCTCGGCGCGGCCAGGGACGAGGGATTCCAGCGGCGCGTCCGGGTTATTCACACACCCCGGTCAAGGCCGTTTCGTCAGGCAGCACGCTGAAAAAACTGAGGAGCTGCACGAGACCCAGGGTTTTTTCCACGGCCGGACTCAGTTGATACAGGTAAAAGGCCTTGCCCGTGCTTTTCATGCGCGTGTTGCACGAGACCAGAAAGCCGATGCCCGAGGAATCCATGAAGGGCACCGCCGACAGGTCGATGACCACGACGCGCACTTGCCCTTCGCCCTCGCCGAGTTCGGCTTCCAGGCGGCGCTTGAGGTCGGCCGTCATCTCCAGGGTGATTTCCCCGGCGTACTTGAGCAGCAGCGCCCCGCCAAGACGTTTGATCGTCAGGTTTTCCACCGCGGCGCACCTATGTCCTTGTGAATGAAGACCACGTTTTCGCCATTTTCCCGGCGCACCTGGCAGTCGTTTGCCAACATGCGCATGATGTACAGCCCGCGTCCGCCCTCGGCGTCGGGGCCGGGATTCTCGAAGCGCACGTCGTCGCCAAAACCCTTGCCCCAGTCCACGATCTCCAACTCGATCCACGAGCCGGGATTGACGGCCAGCCGCACTTCCAGCGGTCCTGGCCGGCCGCCGTAGGCATGGCGGCAGACGTTGGCGCAGGCTTCGGTGAGGATGATGTCCAGGTCGTGGAGCACGTCGCCGTCGGCCAAAAACGCGGCGAGATAATCCACCACGTCCTTGGCCAGCCGCCGGCTGTCCCCGGGATGGGATTCGGTTCGAAACACCTTGCGGGTCACCGCACGCTCCATGGCCTTGCTCCATGGCCGGCCCGGCGACCATCGCCAAACCAAGCCACGCCCAAGGTTTGCTCCGAAAGTCCGGGCCGCGTCAAGTGGCCCCGGCGAAGTCCGCGCTGTCGAGCACGATGGTCACCGGCCCCCCGTTGACCAGGGAAACGTCCATGTCCGCGCCAAAAACGCCGCTGCCGACCCGCCCGGGCAGGCTCTGCCGGGCCATGTCCACGAAGGCGTCATACAGCCCCCGGGCGACCTCGGGCGACGCGGCCTCGGAAAACGACGGCCGCCGCCCCTTGCGACAGGAGGCGTACAGCGTGAACTGCGACACGAGAAGCAAGCCCCCGCCGGTCTCGCGCAGGCTCAAATTGAACTTGCCCGCCTCGTCGGAAAAGATACGCAAATCAAGCAGCTTTTCCAGCACCGCCCGGCAAGCCTTGCCGGCGGCGAAATCCGGTCCGTCGGCCGCGCCGAAGCCGACCAAAACCAGCAGCCCCGGGCCAATGGCCGCCACAGCCTCCCCGTCTACCGCCACGGAAGCCTGACGCACCCGTTGCACGACCAGTCGCACGCCGGCCCCCCTATTCTTCCATATACGTGGCTTTGCTGGAATCCTTCTCCGAAACCGACACGCAAACCAGCCGCACGGGCTGGCCGGCCAGAGCCGCCTCCAACTGGCGGTAGACAAAACGCGCCAGATTCTCCGATGAAGGATTTTCCAGCGAAAAAGCCGGCAGGTCGTTTAAGTGCCGATGATCCAGGCCGGCCAAGATCTCGCGCAACCGGCCGCGCAGCACCTTGAAATCGACCAGATATTCCACCTTGGGGTCCAGGCGCTCGCCCTCAACCACGGCCTCGACGCCAAAATTGTGGCCGTGCAAATTCTCGCACGGGCCTTCGTAGCCCCGCAAACAATGCGAGGCGCAAAACACCTCGCTCACGGTTAAACGCCATTTGCCCTTGCGCTGTTGCATAGTGAAGATGCCTCCGGCGGCCAGGAGAGGCGCTGCCTCTCCTGGACCTCTCCGCCGGGGGGCTCAGCCCCCCG
>JAEZEM010000091.1 GCA_023417745.1 Pseudomonadota bacterium | reverse complement strand
TTGGAAAAAGGCGGCATCCGCCTGGTCCTGCTCGACCTGACCATGCCCGGCCTGTCCGGCGAGGAACTGCTGGCCCGCATCGGCGAGGAGCACCCGGAAGTGGCCGTCATCATCGTCAGCGGCGTCAACCAGCTCGACACCGCCGTGCGCTGCATGAAGCTCGGGGCCTTTGACTACTACGTCAAGACCGACGACGAGGACCGGCTGGTCAGCGGCGTGCTGCGGGCCATCCGCATGATCGAGCTGCGCGACGAAAACCGCGCCGTGTCCGACAGCCTGGTGGCCGGAACCTTGTCGCACCCCGAGGCCTTTGCCGGCATCGTCACCCGCTCCCGGGCCATGTTCCAGGTGTTTGCCTACATCGAGGCCGTGGCCAAAAGCAGCCAGCCCCTGCTCGTCACCGGCGAATCCGGCGTGGGCAAGGAAAACGTGGTCCGGGCCGTGCACGGCTTAAGCGGCCGGGCCGGTCCCCTGGTCGCTGTCAACGTGGCCGGCCTGGACGACGCCGTCTTTGCCGACACGCTGTTCGGCCACGTGCGCGGGGCCTATACCGGGGCCGAGGCCGCCCGCAAAGGCATGATCGAGGAAGCGGCCGGGGGGACGCTGTTCCTCGACGAAATCGGCGACCTGTCCATCGCCTCCCAGGTCAAGCTCCTGCGCCTGCTTCAGGAAGGCGAATATTTCGCCCTGGGCAGCGATGTGCCCAAGCGCCTGCGGGCCCGGGTGGTGGTGGCCACCCACCGCGATCTGGCCGCCGAGGAAGCGGCCGGCCGGTTGCGCCGCGACCTCTATTACCGCCTGCGCACCCACCACGCCCATATTCCGCCCCTTCGCGAACGCCCCGAGGACATTGAGCCGCTGTTGCGCCATTTCCTGGCCGAAGCCGCCGCCGCCCTGGGCAAGCCCGTGCCCACGCCGCCGCGTGAACTGGCCGGCTGCCTGGCCGCTTACGCCTTTCCCGGCAACGTCCGCGAACTGCGGGCCATGGTCTATGACGCCGTGAGCCTGCACGCCGGCCGGATGCTGTCCATGCACAGCTTCCTGGCCGCCGTCGCTCGGGCCGAACCCTGCCGGGCGACGCCGCCGCCCAATCCCTTCGCCCCCTTCGAACCGCTGCCCACCTTCGCCGAGGCGGCCGGATTTCTCGTGGACGAGGCCATGCGCCGCTCCGGCGGCAACCAGACCATGGCCGCCCGGCTGCTCGGCATCTCCCAGCCGGCGCTCAGCAAACGCCTCAAGCAGGCCGTCCGCCAAACCCCCATAACCTAGGGCATGGGCATAACCTGGACGGTTTGAAGCAACTGTCCGGTTTTGTTGGCGATGCTTTACCGTCGCCGGAACCCTCATAACTTCGGTTATGGGGGTTTTTGTCGCGTTTCCTGGTTGGAACAGCGATAAAGGCAATTGATTCGACTCGTTATCTGTCTCGCTCGACGTTGGCATCGTCCGTGCTTGGGGCAGGGCAGACTGCTGCCATGGCCTCGCCTTGGCCGGGCGCGACGCCCCTCATCGCGTCCGGCCCGGGGCGGGGCCGCCGGGCGGACCGGCTCCATGGCGGCCGCGCCTCGCCACTTCCCAACGCAAAGGAGACGCCATGCAACGCGCCGCCAAGATGCTCGCCCCGATCCTGCTGGGTTTGGCGGTCTGGCTGCTGCCCGCCCCCCAGGGACTTTCGGCCGCCGCCTGGGCTTATTTCGCCCTGTTCGCCGCCGTGGTCCTGGCCCTGGTCCTGGAACCCGTTCCCCCGGCCCTGGCCGGGCTCATCGGCGTGGTTATGGCCGCCATGTTCCGGCTGGTGCCGGTTGTCCCGGGCAAGGTCCCGTCTCCGGGCGACGCGCTCAAGTGGGCGCTGTCCGGGTTTTCCAACGGCACGGTCTGGCTCATTTTCGCCGCCTTCATGTTCGCCCTGGGCTATGAAAAGACCGGCCTGGGCAAGCGCTTGGGACTGACGCTGATTAAGCGCATGGGCCGCAAGACCCTGGGCCTGGGCTACGCCGTGGCCCTGGCCGATCTGGTGCTGGCCCCCTTCATGCCCTCCAACACCGCCCGCAGCGGCGGCACCATCTTCCCCATCATCAAGAACATTCCGCCCCTTTACGGCTCCACTCCGGACAACAATCCCCGGGGCATGGGGGCCTATCTCATGTGGACGGCCCTGGCCACCACCTGCGTCACCTCGTCCATGTTCTTAACGAGCCTGGCCCCCAACGTTCTGGCCCATTCGCTGGTGGAGAAGGCCACCGGCGTCAACATCGCCTGGGGCCAGTGGTTTATAAGCGTCCTGCCCGTGGGCGTGATCCTGTTTTTGGCCACGCCGCTTCTGGCCTACATCATCTATCCGCCCACCCAGAAGACCTCCGAGAACGCCCCCATCTGGGCCGGCGAGGAGCTGGTCAAGCTCGGGCCGCTGACCGGGCGCGAGGTCGTCATGGCCCTTTTGGCCGCCGGCGCGCTGATTGGCTGGATCTTTTTCAAGGACATGATCGACTCCACCCTGGTGGCCCTGGTCGCCATCTGCATCATGGTCCTGACCAAGGTGGTGAACTGGGACGACATCCTTGGCTACAAGCAGGCCTGGAACGTGCTGGTCTGGTTCGCCACCCTGGTCACCCTGGCCGACGGCCTGGGCAAGGTGGGCTTTCTCACCTGGTTCGCCGACGCCGCTGCCGTCCACATGCAGGGCATGACACCCACGGCCACGCTGCTTGGTCTGACGATCCTCTTTTTCGTCAGCCACTACATGTTCGCCAGCGTCACCGCCCACGTGGCCGCCCTGCTGCCGGTCATGCTGGCCACGGCCAAGGCCGTGCCCGGCCTGGACATCGGCCTGGCCGCCATGGTCCTTTGCGGCACGCTGGGCATCATGGGCGTCATCACCCCCTACGGCACCGGCCCCTCGCCGATTTATTACGGCTCCGGCTACGTCAAGGGGAAGGAATTCTGGATTCTCGGACTGATCTTCGGCGCGATCTATCTCGGCGTGTACCTGCTGGTCGGGTTCCCCTGGATGGTCATGCGCGGCTAGTGCCGGGTCCGCGAAAAGCTCATGGAGCACGTTGAAGACAATGGGCTAAAAACAAAAAACTTTTGCACAAACTGCTGTCGTGATTGTTGCGGGCGGCGCGGTGAGCCGCCCTCCCTCGCTCCAGGCAAAACGCCCCGGACGCCGCCGCGTCCGGGGCGTTTGACGTTCTTGTGCCCGGCTCGCCGAACGCGGGCCGGCCCGGGCGGCCGGCGGCCCGAGAAGCGGCCTCCCGGGCCGCTTTTCGCCGCGCGGCACTTGACAGGGCCTCCGCCATTGCCCAAAAAACCTTTTTCACCTTTGACATGTTCGGCGTCGTGCCGCCAACTTTCCCCCGCCCGGAGGCTCCATGAAGCGTATCGTCATCGCCTTGGCCCTGGTCCTGTGCGCCGCCCAGCCGGCCCTGGCCGACAAGGTCGCCACGCCCATCCCCATCGGCATTGCCGTGGCCCAGACCAGCAACGTGGCGCTTTTCGGCCAGGAGCAGGTCAACGGGGCCAAGCTCGCCGAGGAACGCTTAAACGCCGCCGGCGGCGTGAACGGCACGAAAATCGCCCTGGTCTTCCAGGACACTACCGGCGATGAGGCCGGGGCCGTCAACGCCTTCCAGAATCTGCTCAACCGCGACAAGGTCGTGGCCATCATCGGGCCGACCCTGTCCCAGCAGGCCTTTGCCGCCAACCCCATCGCCGACCGGGCCAAGACCCCGGTGGTCGGCCCCTCCAACACCGCCAAGGGCATCCCCGAGATCGGCGAGTTCGTCGGCCGCATCTCCGCACCCATGACCCAGGTCGCGCCCAATTCCCTCAAGCAGGCCATGAAGATCAAGCCCGACCTCAAACGGGTGGCCGTGCTCTACGCCCAAAACGACGCCTTTTCCTCTTCCGAGACCACGACCTTCCAGGACGCCGTCAAGGAACTCGGCCTGGAAACCGTCACCGTCCAGAAGTTCCAGACCACCGACACCGACTTCACCACCCAGGTCACGGCCGTGCTCGGGGCTAATGCCGATCTGGTCGTCATCTCGGGGCTGGCCGCCGATTCCGGCAACCTCGTCAAGCAACTGCGCCAGCTTGGCTACAAGGGCCTCATCGTGGGCGGCAACGGGCTTAATTCGCCCAACATGTTCCCGGTGTGCGGGGCGCTGTGCAACGACGTGCTGGTGGCCCAGGCCTACAGCCCCGGCGCGGTGGACAAAAATCCGGTCAACAAGGACTTCGCCGCCGCCTTCGAGGCCGCTTACAAGAAGGGCCCGGCCCAGTTCTCGGCCCAGGCCTACGCCGCCGTCCAGGTGGTGGTCGAGGCCCTGGCCAAGATCGAAAAAGAGACCGGCAAAAAAATCGCCGACTTCGAGCTGGCCGATCTGCGCGTCGCCCTCAACAAGTCCCTGCGCACCGGCTCCTACCTGACGCCCATGGGCGAGATCAGCATGCTCCCCTCCGGCGAGGTCCAGCAAAAGGACTTCTACGTCTCCAAGATCGTCATGAATCCCGACGGCAAGACCGGTTCCTTCGTGCTTGTCTCCGAATAACCGTCTCATCTCGGCTGCGGCCGGGACGCCGCCTCGCGCGGGCGTCCCGGCCGCTAAAAAAGCGTTCCCATGGATTTCGCCTGGTTCCTGCAAAGTTTGCTCAATGGCTTGAGCATCGGCTCGGTCTACGCCGTCTTCGCCCTGGGCTACACCCTGGTCTTCTCCATCCTTGGCATCATCAATTTCGCTCACGGCGCGGTCTTTACCCTCGGCGCCTACCTCACCTACGCCCTGGCCGTGGGCCATTTCGGCATCAACGGCCTGCTTGCCGACGTCACCATGCCCGTGACCCTGCCCTTCGTGCCGGCGCTCATCCTCGGCGCGGTCCTGTCGGGGCTGGCCGGCATGGCCGTGGAGCGGCTGGCCTTCAAGCCCCTGCGCCAGCGCGGGGCCGATCCGCTCCTGGCCCTGGTCAGCAGCTTGGGCGTGGCCCTTATTGTCGTCAACCTGATCCAGTATCTCGTCGGCGCGGAGATCTACTCCTTCCCCTCCGACATCTTCGGCGACCTGCCCATGGCCGTCATCTTCCAGATCGGCGGCAAGCCCGTGGCCGTGCGCACCATCCAGATCATCCTTTTTGGCGCCAGCCTCGTCATGCTGGCCGGCCTGGGCTGGTTCATCGGCCGCACGCGCGGCGGCAAGGCGCTTCGGGCCACGGCCGAGAACGCCGATACGGCAAGCCTGCTTGGCATCAGCGTCAACCGTTTCATCCTGGGCACCTTTTTCCTCTCCGGGCTGCTGGGCGGGCTGGCCGGCACGCTGATCGGCGTCTCGTTTGGCGTGGCCGGGCCGTATTTCGGCGTGTCCTACGGCCTCAAAGGCCTGGCCGTCATCGTGCTTGGCGGCCTTGGCAGCATTCCCGGCGCGGTGCTTGGCGGGCTGGTCATTGGCCTTGGCGAAGCCTTTTTGCCTTCGGACATGAGTTCCTACAAAGAGGCCGTGGCCTTTGTGCTGTTGTTCGCCATCCTGCTGATTCGGCCCCAGGGCCTGCTCGGCGGCCGTCTTGAGCAGAAGGTGTAATCATGTCGGGCTTTTTTGAAAATTACGGGTTTCTGCTCGTCACCATCGTGCAGCAGGCGCTTTTGGGCCTGAGCATCTATTTCCCGCTCATGGCCGGCCAGCTGTCCCTGGCCAGCATCGGGTTTTATTCCCTGGGCGGCTACGTGGCCGCCGTCATGGGCACCCATCCGGCCCTGGCCCCCCTGCGCGAGGTCCTGGGCTTTTGGATGTTCCCCCTGGAGTGGCTCGGGGCGCTGATCCTGTCCGTGATCCTGGGCATCGCCGTGGGCTATCCGGCCCTGCGCCTGCGCGGCATCTATCTGGCCCTGGCCACCGTGGCCTTTGTCCAGGTGGTCAACGTGGCCGTGCTCAACATGCCCATCGCCGGCGGCGCGGTCGGCATCTTCGGCATCCCCCAAGCCTTTGAGTCGCGCCTGGACTACATCTGGTTTTTCGGGCCGCTGTTTCTTTTTGCCCTGTTTCTGGTCTGGCGCATCGGCAACATGGGCCGGGGCCTGGCCTTTTTCGCCGTGCGCGAGGACGAGCTGGCCGCCGGGGCCATGGGCGTGGCCACAACCGGCAACAAGGTCACGGCCTTTGTCCTGGGCTGCGCCCTGGCCGGCGTCACCGGGGCCATGTCCGCGCCGTTCCTCAATACCTGGAACGCCCGGCAGGGCACCTTCGACGCCTCGGTCACCTGTTTGGCCTACGTGCTGATCGGCGGTTCGCGCTCCATCTGGGGGCCGCTGTGCGGCGCGGCGCTCTTGGTCAGCCTGCCGGAGCTGTTGCGGCCGCTGAAGGACTCGCGCATGATCTTAAACGGCATCGTGCTCGTGGCCGCCTGCGTCTATCTGCCCCAGGGCATCATGGGCGGGCTGGCCGCCTTGCGGGCCAGGCTCTCCGGCCGGGGAGGGGCGGCATGAGCGCGCTTTTACAGGCCACCGACCTGCGCCGCCGCTTCGGCGGGCTCATGGCCGTGTGCGACGTGTCCATCGAGGTGCGCCCCGGCGAGATCATGGGGCTTATCGGCCCCAACGGCGCGGGCAAGACCACCTTTTTCAATCTGCTCACCGGCATGACCCGGGCCGATTCCGGCACGGTGGTCTTTGACGGCCACGACGTGACCCGGGCCAGGCCCGAGGCCGTCGCCCGGCTGGGGCTGGCTCGCACCTTTCAGAACATCCGCCTGTTTGGCGGCTTGACCCTTATGGACAACGTGCGCGTGGCCGGCCGGGTCCAGGCCCGTCATGGGCTGCTCTCCGGCCTGTGCTTCACCCCCGGCAGCCGCCGGGAGGACGAGGCCGTCACCGAAAAGGCCTTCGACCTGCTGCGGCTGGTGGGGCTGGAGGATCGGGCCGACCATCTGGCCGCCTCGCTGCCCTACGGCGACCGCCGCCGGCTGGAGATCGCCCGGGCGCTGGCCCTTTCGCCCAGGCTCCTGCTCCTCGACGAGCCGGCCGCCGGCCTCAATCCTTCGGAGAAGCTCGGGCTGGCCGATTTCATCCGCGACATCAAGGAGCGCTTCGACCTCACGGTGCTGCTCATCGAGCACAACGTGCCCATGGTCATGGGGCTGTGCGACCGGGTGATGGTGCTCAATTTCGGCCAGATGATCACGGTCGGCGCGCCCGAGGACGTGCAGCGCGACCCGGACGTCATCGAAGCCTATCTCGGAGGGGACGCCCATGGCGCTGCTTGAGGTCGAGGCGCTTTGCGTCAATTACGGGGCCGTCTCGGCCGTGCGCGACGTGTCGTTGTCCGTGGAGCAGGGTGAGATCGTTACGCTCATTGGAGCCAACGGCGCGGGCAAGACGTCCATTTTGCGCGCTATTTCCAAGCTCGTCGCGCCGCGTTCGGGCGTGGTGCGCTTCGACGGCCGCGACGTGACCTCCCTGCCGCCCGAAGCGCTGGTGCGTCTGGGCATGGCCCATTCCCCGGAGGGCCGGCAGGTGCTGGCCAAGCAGAGCGTGGGCGACAACCTGGAGCTTGGGGCCTACGTGCGCAAGGATAGGGCTGGTATCGCCAAGGACATGGCCCGGATGTACGAGCTGTTCCCCAGGCTGTCCGAGCGGCGCCACCAGTCGGCGGGCACGCTTTCCGGCGGCGAACAGCAAATGCTGGCCATCGCCCGGGCGCTCATGAGCCGGCCGCGCCTGCTGCTTTTGGACGAACCGAGCCTGGGCCTTGCGCCGCTTTTGGTGTCGGAGATTTTCGAGATCATCATGGGTCTTGGGGCCATGGGCACGACTATCCTGCTTGTGGAGCAAAACGCCCGCCTGGCCATGCGGGCCGCCGCCCGCACCTATGTGGTGGAGTCCGGGAGCATCGTGCTGGAAGGCCCGTCGTCACAGTTGGCGGCTGACGAGCGGGTGACCAAGGCCTATTTGGGCTGATTGCGACGCCTGTTCAGGAGAGGTTTTTTTGCGCGCGGCGGGTTGTCCCTGCCGCGCTTTTTTTGTGCGATTTTCAGCCTCGGCCGAACGGCCGCAATCTCCCGGACTGGTTCCAGCCTCGTTTTTTCTCCGTTTGTCCGGGAACTTCCGGTTATTCCGAATATTTGTCAAAAAAGTAAAAAACACGCCGAAAATTCCACGTTTCACCTGCCTTGCCCTTTGACAGGCGAGCGGTCGCCGTGTATCACTCTGCGGGCCGGGTGTTCCGGCTGGCGGAACGGTAGTTCACATTTTAAGCCAAACGGAGCCGATTTCGTGTCGGGAAAGGCCAATATATCCGAATCCCTGGCCAAGGGGCTGGCTATCCTCGACCTGTTCGGCATCGAGGACGCCGGCTTCACCTTAAGCGAAATCGCCGGCCGGGTCGGCATCAGCAAAACTTCCGCCCACCGTTACGTCACCACCTACTGCGAACAGGACTATCTGGCTCGCGATCCCCGTTCCGGCCTGTACCGCCTGGGCGTGCGCACCCTGGCCCTGGCCCAGTCCATGATCGAGACCAGTGAGCTCGTGCGCGGCCTGCGCCCCTTTGTCGACGAGGCCGCCGCCCGCCACGGCATCCACATCGACGTGGCCCTGCTCTCCCGGGACGCCGTCTATCTCGTCTATCGCCGCGACTCCGCCGACACCCGGGTCTTCCGGTCGTTCAGCTACGCTTCGTCCCTGCACTATCTGGCCGCCGGCAAGGCCGCCATGGCCTTCATGGAGTCGCGCGCCCTGGCCGGCATCATGTCGCGCCTGACGCTTTCCGCCAAGACCGACCGCACCATCACCGACAAGGCCGTGCTCGAAGCCGAGCTGGCCGAGGCCCGGGAACTGGGCTACGCCAAGAATAACGAGGAATCGCTGCCGGGGTTGATCGCCATCGGCGCGCCGCTTTTTTCCCTGCGCACCGGCGAGGTGGTCGGCGCGGTCAGCTTCGACTCGTCCACCGCCACCTATTCCATGCAGGAGTTGGAACGCCTCTTCGCCGGTTATCTGGTGGAGTTGGCCAAGAAAATATCGGCCGTGGTCTCGCTGTAACCGCCGGGCCGCAACGGCCGCCGGCGAAAACCGCAACGTGGAGGACTTCTCATGCGCAAAATGCTTCTTTTGTGCCTGGCTTTGGTGCTCGGTTTCGCCAATGCGGCCCTGGCCGCCGACGAAACCGTCAAGATCGGCGTCTTTTTGCCCCTGACCGGCCAGAACGCCTTTGGCGGACAGCTGGAACTCGAAGGCGTGCAGCTCGCCGCCAAGGAGAACCCCACCGTTCTCGGCAAAAAGGTCGAACTGTTCGTCGTGGACAACAAGTCCGACAAGGTCGAAGCGGCCAATGCCGTCAAACGTCTGGTCGACAAGGAAAAAGTTCAGGCCATCATCGGCTCTTACGGCTCCTCCCTGGCCATGGCCGGCGGCGAAGTCTCGGAAAAGGCCGGCATCCCCCAGGTCGGCACCAGCTGCACCAACCCGCTGGTCACCCAGGGCAAGAAGTACATCTTCCGCGTGTGCTTCATTGACCCCTACCAGGGCGCCGGCGCGGCCACCTATGCCTACAAGACGCTCGGCCTCAAGAAGGCCGCCATGCTCGTCGACCTGGCCAGCGACTACTCCGTCGGCCTGTCCAAGTTCTTCAGCAAGTCCTTCACCAAGCTCGGCGGCCAGGTCGTGGCCACGCTCAACTACCAGTCCGGCGACCAGGACTTCACCGCCCAGCTGACCAAGATCATTTCCGAGAAGCCCGACGTCCTGTTCATCCCCTCCTACTTCGCCGAAGGCGCCATCATCATGAAGCAGGCCAAGGAGCTCGGCGCGACCTTCAAGATCATGGGCGGCGACGCCATGGACAACCCCAAGATCACCGACATCGGCGGCGCCGCCGTGGAAGGTTTCGTCCACACCACCTTCCCCTATGATCCGTCCATGAAGAACATGACCGAGATGGCCAAGAAGTTCACCGCCGCCTGGAAGGCGCAGTATCCCAACAAGGAACTCAACGTGAACGCCGCCCTGGGTTATGACGCCTACATGATCATCCTCGACGCCATCACCCGCGCCGGCAAGGCCGACCCCGAGTCCATCGCCAAGGCCCTGGCCGCCACCAAGGGATTCCAGGGCGTCACCGGCGCCACCACCATCAACGAAACCCACGACGCCGAAAAGCCCGTGGGCCTCGTGGTGATCAAGGACGGCAAGAAGATCTACGAAGGCGAAATCACCCCCGAACTCTAAACCGTACGACGCGTTTCGCCCGCAGCGGGACGGCCCCAAAAGGGCCGTCCCGTCAACCGACCGGGCGGCGAAACCGCAGGCAAGGACCCCCGCATGAACTTGGCGACGTTCATCCAACACATGCTCAACAGCCTGACCCTGGGCAGTCTCTACGCCCTGGTCGCCATCGGCTACACGATGGTCTACGGCATCCTGCGCCTGATCAATTTCGCCCACAGCGAAATGTTCATGCTCGGGGCGTATTTCGTTTTTTGGGGCATCACCCTGGCCCATCTCCCCTGGCCCGTGGCCATGGTCATCGCCATCGTCATCACCGCGACGCTCGGCATCGTGGTCGACCAGGTGGCTTACCGGCCGCTGCGCGACGCCCCCCGAATTTCGGCGCTCATCAGCTCCATCGGCGTATCCTTTTTCCTCCAAAACGTGGCCATCGTCTTTTTCCAGGCCATCCCCCGCGAGGTCTACCGGCCCCAGTGGCTGGAAAACCCCATCATCATGGGCGGGGTGCGGGTGCTGCCGCTGACGCTTTTCGTGCCGCTGTTGTCCCTGGCGCTCATGCTGGGGCTCATCTGGATCGTCTACCGCACCAAGGCCGGCCTTGGCATGCGGGCCATCAGCAAGGACATCGAGACGAGCTATCTCATGGGCGTGCCGGTCAACCGCATCATCGCCCTGACCTTTGGCATCGGCTCGGCCCTGGCCGCCGCCAGCGGCATCATGTGGGCCCTGCGCTATCCCCAGCTCCAACCCATCATGGGAACCATCCCCGGGTTCAAGGCCTTTATCGCCGCCGTCTTCGGCGGCATCGGCTCCATCCAGGGCGCGGTCATCGGCGGTCTGGCCCTGGGTTTCATCGAGATCATGACCGTGGCCTTCTTCCCCGATCTGGCCGGCTACCGGGACGCGTTTGCCTTCGTGCTGCTCATCGCCGTCCTGATGTTCAAGCCGACAGGCCTTCTGGGCGAACGTCTGGAGGATAAAGTCTGATGCGACGCGGACAAACCGTCATCCTCAACCTCGTGGCCGTGCTGGCTCTGGGCGGATTTCTGTGGCTGGCCGAAGGCAACTTCGACGGCTACAAGATCCAGATATTAAACCTCATCGCCATCAACATCATCCTGGCCCTGTCGCTCAACCTCATCTACGGCTTCACCGGGCTTTTCAGCCTCGGCCACGCCGGGTTCATGGCCATCGGAGCCTATATCTGCTCCATCCTGATCATGACCCCGGACCAGAAGGACATGCTCTTTCTGCTGGAGCCGGCCTATGACTGGGTGCAAAACGCCCACGCCCCGTTCCTGGTCGCCGTGCTGGCCGGCGGGCTCGTGGCCGCCGCCATCGGCGCGCTGGTCGGCTTTCCGCTGCTGCGCCTGGGCGACGACTATCTTGGCATCGCCACCCTGGGCTTTGCCGAGATCATCCGCGTGCTGGCCAACAACTTCCCCCGTCTGACCAACGGCGCGCTGGGGTTCAAGGGCATTCCGGACTACGCCAGCCTGTGGTGGAACTTCGGCTGGTGCCTGATCACCCTCTACGTCATCGTGCGGCTGCTTAAAAGCAACACCGGCAACGTGCTCAAGGCCATCCGCGACGACGAAGCCGCCGCCCGGGCCATGGGCGTCAACGTCTTTCGCTACAAGCTGCTGTCCTTCTCGGTGGGGGCGTTTTTCGCCGGCGTCGGCGGCGCGCTGCTGGCCAGCCTGCTCACCACCATCGACCCCAAGATGTTCCTTTTCACCCTCACCTTTAACATCCTCATGATCGTGGTGGCCGGCGGCCTTGGTTCCTTAAGCGGCACGATCATGGCCGGCGTGGGCATCACCGTCCTGCTCGAATGGCTGCGGGTGGTGGAAAATCCGGTGGATCTCTTCGGCTACGAGCTGCCGGGCGTGCCGGGGATGCGCATGGTCGTCTTCTCCCTGGCGCTCATCATGATCATCCTGTTTCGGCGGGAGGGACTCATGGGCATGCGCGAACTGAACTGGCAATCCCTGGCCAAAGTGTTTTCCCGGGGGAGGGCGTGATGTCCGGCGACGTGATTTTAGCCACAAGCGACGTGACCATGCGCTTCGGCGGCCTGGCCGCGGTGACGGATCTCTCCCTGGCCGTGCGCCGGGGAACCATCGCCGGGCTCATTGGCCCCAACGGCGCGGGCAAGACCACCTGCTTCAACATGATCACCGGCTTTTACAAGCCGACCATGGGCGCCATCGTCTTTGACGGCCAGGAGGTCACCGGGCTGCCGCCGCACAAGGTCTGCAAGGCCGGCATCGCCCGCACCTTCCAGAACATCCGGCTGTTCGGCAACGAAACCGTGCTCGAAAACGTCATGATCGGCCGCCACCTGCGCCAGAAGACCAGCTGGATCGACGCCGTGCTGTTTACTCCCGGCTTTCTGCGCGAGGACAAAGCCATGCGCGCCCACTGCCTGGACCTGCTGTCCGCCGTGGGACTGGCCGATGCGGCCGACGAAAAAGCCTCCAGCCTGGCCTACGGAGCCCAGCGCCGTCTGGAGATCGCCCGGGCCCTGGCCACCGAACCGTCGTTTCTGCTCCTGGACGAACCCGCCGCCGGCATGAACCCCCAGGAATCCGAAGACCTCATGGGATTTGTGCGCACCATCCGCCAGGACTTCAACCTGACCATCCTGCTCATCGAACACGACATGAAAGTCGTCATGGGCATCTGCGAACACATCTGGGTGCTCGATTACGGCGTCACCATCGCCGAGGGCGCTCCCGAGGCCATCCGCCGCGATCCCAAGGTGATCCTGGCCTACCTCGGCGAGGAAGGGGGGCTCCATGCTTGAGATCCGCGATCTCCACGTCCACTACGGCGGCATCCATGCCTTAAAAGGCGTCTCCCTCGACGTGCCCAAGGGCTCCATCGTGACGCTCATCGGGGCCAACGGCGCCGGCAAGTCGAGCACGCTGCGAGCCATCTCAGGCCTCGTCAAGAACAAGCGCGGCCGCATCAGCTGGAACGGCACGGACATCTCCAGCAAGAATCCGGTGGACATCGTCAAGGCGGGCATCGTCATGTCCCCCGAGGGCCGGCGCATCTTCGCCCACCTGTCCGTGCTCGAAAATCTGCGCCTGGGCGCCTACAGCCGCAGCGACGAGGCCGGCATCGCCAAGGACATCGACTGGGTCTTCGAACTCTTTCCGCGCCTGTCGGAGCGCCGCAACCAGAAAGGCGGCACGCTCTCCGGCGGCGAACAGCAGATGCTGTCCGTGGGCCGCGCGCTCATGGCCGCGCCCGAGCTCGTCATGCTTGACGAACCAAGCCTTGGCCTGGCGCCGCTCATCGTCAAGGAAGTCTTCGACATCATCCGCATGATCAACGCCAAGGGCATGACCGTGCTTTTGGTCGAGCAAAACGCCTACGCGGCGCTGAAGGTCGCCCACCAGGCCTACGTCCTCGAAGTCGGAACCATCACGCTCTCCGGCACCGGCGAGGCGCTCATCGCCGACGACCGCGTCCGCGAAGCCTATTTGGGCGGTTAGTCGCGTTTTGCGAAACACGGCGGTTTCAGTGGACTGAAAAGAAGAAGATGCCTCCGGCGGCCGGGGGCCTGAGGCCCCCGGCCCCCCCGTCAGGGAGAAGGGGGCTGGCTTCGCCGACGGAGCGCCAACAAGCGCAACCAATGGGGAAAAATGTGAAACTTGCCGTCTATTCCATGGGCGGAACCATCGACAAGGTCTATTTCGACGACCTGTCCGACTACTCCGTGGGCGATCCCCAAGTCGGGGCCATCCTGACCCAGGCCGGGGTGGACTTCACCTGGAGCGTCACCGAGGTCGCCCGCAAGGACAGCCTCTACGTCACCGACGAGGAGCGCGCCGTCCTGCGGGAGCACATCCTGGCCGACGCGACCAGCTATGTGCTCGTCACCCACGGCACCGACACCATGACCCGCACGGCCGAATTTCTGGCCGACATCCCGGGCAAGACCATCGTCCTGACCGGGGCCATGAGCCCGGCCCGATTCGCCGCCTCCGACGCGCCCTTTAACGTGGGCTGCGCCGTGGGCGCGGTCTGGGCCAGCCCTCCCGGCGTTTACATCGCCATGAGCGGCCGGGTGTTCCCGGCCGGGGCCGTGCGCAAGAACCGCAAGCGCGGCCGCTTCGAGGATACCGCCCCCGCTGGCGAAGAAGCGTAGTGCCGATTCCAGTTCCCAGGTGACACCGGCGCACGTTGTGTCGCGCTGGCATGTGTAGCTAGAGTAAAACATGACGGCCGTTATGTTTTGAGTCAGGTAGAAGCCCTATGATCGAACTCGCCGATGTCCTGGCCGCCAGGGAGCGCCTGTCGCCCCGGCTGGCCCCGACGCCCTTTCTCCAGTCCCAGGTGCTCTCGGCCATGACCGGAGCCGCTGTTTGGGTCAAATTCGAGAACCATCAGTTCACCGCCTCCTTCAAGGAGCGCGGCGCGCTCAACAAGCTGCTGACGCTCTCCGAAACCGAACGGGCGCGCGGCGTGTCGGCCATGTCCGCCGGCAACCATGCCCAGGGCGTGGCCTACCACGCCAAGAACCTGGGCATCCCGGCCGTCATCGTCATGCCGGCCCACACGCCGTCGGTGAAGGTGGAGCACACCCGCGCCCATGGCGCGGAAGTCGTGCTGGCCGGCGAGACCCTGGCCGAGGCCACCGAGGCGGCCAAACGCATCACGGCCGAGCGCGGCCTGACGTTTGTCCATCCCTTTGACGATCCCATGGTCATGGCCGGCCAGGGCACGGTGGCCCTGGAGATGCTGGACGTCGTGCCCGACCTCGACGTCATCGTTACGCCCATCGGCGGCGGCGGGCTTATTTCCGGCCTGGCCACGGCGGCCAAGGGCGTGCGCCCGGGCATCGAAGTGGTGGGCGTCCAGGCCGCCTGCTACCCGTCCATGCTGTGCGCCCTGCGCGGCGAGCCGCCTGAGGGCACGGGCAACACCATCGCCGAGGGCATTGCCGTCAAATATCCGGGCGAGCTGACCACTGCCGTGGTCAAGGCCCGGGTGGACGCGGTGCTGACCGTTGACGAGTCGCGCCTGGAACAGGCCGTGGCGCTCTTTTTATTCGTGGAAAAGACCGTGGCCGAAGGGGCCGGGGCGTCGCCCCTGGCCGCGTTGCTCGAATATCCCGGGCGTTTTGCCGGCAAGAAGGTCGGCCTGGTCCTTTCCGGCGGCAACATCGACCCCCGGCTGCTGGCCTCGGTCATCATGCGCGAACTCATCCGCGAGGGCCGGGTGGTGACCCTGCGCCTGCCCATCTCCGACCGTCCCGGGACATTGGCCCAGGTGACGGCGGTCTTGCGCGACAGTGGGGCCAACATCATGGAGATCCAGCACCACCGCACGCTGCTTGCCCTGCCGGCCAAGGAAGCGAGCCTGGAAATCTCCTTCGAGGCCCGGGACCGCGAACATGGCCGCTCGGTGGTGGCCGCGCTGACCGCAGCGGGATTTCGCCCGGAAGTGCTGTAGCTTACGACGCCGGCGCGCCAAGCCCCCCTGGCGCGCCGGACCGGCCGGCCGCGATCACCGCGTGTGGTCGCGGCCGGTTTTTGTTTCCTCGAAGGACAGCACCAGGCGTTGGCCCAGGGCCGCCGCCGCACGTTCCAGGCTTTTGAGCGACGGCCAATGCCCCGGATCTTCCAGCCGTTTGGCGGCCGGCCAGGACGTGCCCAGGGCGCGGGCCAGATCGGCCAGGGCGCGCGGCCCTCGGGCGAAGCGCACGAGCAGGGCAGCCTGGGTCTTGGCGTCGGGGGCGATGAGGCGCTCGCCGGGGCCGGCCGGGGAGGGCGCGGCCAGAGGCAGATCGTGGGCAATCTTGGTTTCGAGCATGGCGGTCAGCACTTCCGAGGCGTAATAGAGCGCCTCTTCCTCGCTGTCCCCTTCGGTGAAGGTGTCGGCGAAATCAGGAAAATTCACGAAATAGCCGCCCCCCTCCTGGGGTTCGAGACGGGCAGGGTAGCGGATTTCCATGGCCTCTCCTATTTGAGCGTAACGCCGGTCTGGCGGGCGATGGCGGCCAGCAGACCGGCCCCCAGGTCCTTTGCGCCATGAACCGGCACCGGGACCGCCCGGCCATCCTTGAGCATGACGTGGTGGCTTCCCTTGATGCGGTCGAGACGCCAGCCGGCGGCTTTGAGCCGTTCGATGACGTCATGGCCGTTCATTCTCTTTTGATATATCAAAATTGAATCATGTCAACCGTCGGCTTCGGCGGGCGTCTCGGGAAGCCCTGCCGCTTGGTCGGCGGTGCTGTTGCTGGCGCGCACGTCGCCGCTGGCTTCGCGCCCCTGAAACACCTACGAGAGCTTTGATCGTGAAGACTCAACGGTTTTAGCCTGTTGGGCGCAAAACGCTCCAGGCGGTTTTCGTGGCCGCGACACGCGCCCCAAAGTCTAGCCCCCCGTTGCCGCCCGGCTCGGGCTGGGGTAGGGGGGTAGGGTGCGGCCCGGCCGTCCGGGCCGGCCAAATCCAGGAGGGCGGACATGGCGCGCTGGTTTCCCGAGGCCCTGGCGGCGGCCTTTGCCGTGTTTTTCGTGTTGCTCGGCCTGTCCCCGGTCTCGCGGGAGGTCTGGTGGGCCGAGGTCATCCCCATCATGGTCGTTTACCTCGCCCTGGTGGTCGCAGCCCGGCGCTTCCGGTTCTCCAATCTGGCCTACGCCCTGATGGCGGTCTGGCTTTTCTTGCACACCATCGGCGGCCACTACACCTTTGCCAACGTCCCCTTTGGCTTCGTCACCGAGCTGTTCAGCTTTTCGCGCAACCACTTCGACCGCCTGGCCCATTTCACCGTGGGTTTTTACGCCTTTCCCCTGGCCGAATACCTCTGGCGCAGGCGGCTGGCCCATCCGGCGGTCATCGCCGTGTTTGGCCTCACCATGATCATGGCCGTGGCCTGCGCCTACGAGATCATCGAATGGTGGT
>JAEZEM010000061.1 GCA_023417745.1 Pseudomonadota bacterium | reverse complement strand
TCTGGTAGCCCCGGCGGTCGCCGAAGGCCGGAGCGCTGTCGGCGGCGTCGCGGAAGGGACCGTAGAAGGCCGAGGCGTATTTGACGGCGTAGCTCATGATGGGGATGTGGGAGAAGCCGGCCTCGTCGAGGGCTTCCCGGATGGCCGCCACCCGGCCGTCCATCATGTCCGAGGGAGCCACGATGTCGGCCCCGGCCCGGACCTGGCTCACGGCCGTCTTGGCCAGGAGCTCTAGAGTCGGATCGTTTCGCACCTCGCCGTGGGCGTCGAGCAGGCCGCAGTGGCCGTGGCTGGTGTATTCGCACAGGCACACGTCGGTGACCACGGTCAGCGAAGGATAGGTTTCCTTGAGGCGCGTGACGGCCCGCTGCACGATGCCGTCGTCGGCGTAGGCCCCGGAGCCGGCCGGGTCCTTCTTCTCGGGCAGGCCGAAGACGATGGCCGCCCGAAGCCCCAGGTCCATGGCCTGGCCCACCCGGGCCACCAGCCGCTCCACCGAGAACTGGCTTTGGCCGGGCATGGACTTGATGGGCTTTTCAAAGTCGGCGTCCGGGGTGTCGACCACGAAATAACCCTGGATCAGGTCGGCCGGGCGCAGTTCGGTCTCGCGGACCATGTCGCGCAGCCCTGGCGTGCGCCGCAGACGACGGCCACGGTGGAAATCACCGATATTCACGATGCACCTCGTTTTCTGGGAGTTGAATCAATGCTTGCGGACAGGGAAAAAGGCGCTGACGATCTCTTCGACCTGGGACAGCCCGGCCTCGGCCAGCTCGCCCAGACGCTCGGGGGCGACGCCGATCCGTTCCCAGGCCGGGGCGTCGAGGATGGGCGCGACAAAGGAGGCCGGCGGCGAAATGCCCATGCCCACGGCCATGAAATCGGCCACATGGAGGATGGCCGGCTCGATGTTCCCGGCGCAGCTGGCCGGCTTGTGATGGCAGGCCACGCAGGAAACCAGGGCATCGGGAAACTTCCAGGCCCGCAGCAGCAGGCCGCCGACCAGCGGATGGGAAAACCCCATGACTTCTTCCTCGGCGGCATAAAGCGGCAAGCCGTTGGCCCTGGCGTAGTAGATGGCCTCCACGGCCGCGTGGGGCATTTTCTTGAAAAGCACCAGCCGGCCGATGTCGTGGAGGATGCCGGCCACGAACAGCCGTTCGGCCCCGCCCTGGCCGGCGGCCGCGCCCAGCAGCCGGGCGTAGACGCCAACGGCCACGGAATGCTCCCAGAACGTGCGCATGTTGATCAGTTCCGGGGGGATGTCCTTGAAGGCGTTCATGGCTGAAATGCCGAGCACCAGGGTGGATATCTCCTGGCCGCCGATGACCATGACCGCCCGGGAAATGGAGTCGATGCGCTGGGGCAGGCCGTAAAACGGGCTGTTGACGAGCTTTAAGAGCTTGGCCGACAGGCTCGTGTCCTTGCTGACGACGTCGGCCACCTGGCTTGGCGAACTGGTGGGGGAATCGAGGATCTGGCGGATCTTGAAATAGATGTCCGGGAAGGAGGCCAGCTTGACTTCGCTGGTCACGATGTCCTTGACGCTGCCTTCCTCGCGGAAAAACATGTCGGGCATGGACTCGGCCCGGGGATTGGGAAAAATATCGGGCAAAAGCGGCGCGCCGGCGGCCAGCTCCTGGGCCTGGCGCAGCACGGCGGCTTCGTAGACGGCGGCCACGGCCGGATGCTCGACGTCGTTGGCGGCAAAACGCCGGACCACGTACTGGGCGCTGGCTTCGATCACGACCGGGTCGAGATTGGCCGCGCTGGCCATGGCCTCGTCCTGTCCGCCGCCCACGTCGGCCTGGACCACGCCGCGACGCCGCAGGCTGGCGATATGGCTCTCGGTAAGGACGATCCCCTTGGGCAACAGCATATTGCCGTCCGGCCCCTTGAGATCGGAGGCCAGGGTCATGCCGGATTCCAGGGCGTCCACAGGCAACCAGGCCACGGTCTCCCCCTTGCCGGCCGCCCATGCCAAACGGCGGCCAGTCGTAATCGCAACACTATTCCTTTTTCTGGTGCACGGTCAACCGGGGAAGGCGCTTTACAGACCGGCGGCCCGGGCGTATGAAGCCGCCGGTAAAACACACGGCCGCCCGGCCAGCAAGGGGATGCGAGATGAGCGCCACTGCCGCTACTGTCAAGAAAGCCAAAGAAATCGAGACTGTTGCCGCTGACATGAACCTCACCGCCGAAGAGCGTCTGGCCATCGCCGTGGAGGCCCTGGCCGACATCGTGGCCGAGAACGACCTGACCTGCATGCGGGCGCTTTTCCGTATGCGCCGCCGGGCCGAAGTCGCCCTGGCCCGCGTCGCCGCCGCCGACCATCCCCGCCACTAGCGGCCAGCCCCAAGGTTGGCCTCGCCGCCGGCCCTGCCCCGAAAAAACACTGTGCTCGAAACGGCTCGGGCGTCCGCCTCCCAAGGGAGACGGACGCCCGGTTGACGCGTCGCGTACGCGGTCTTTATTCGTGCTTGAGGCTCATCTTATAGACGAGGGTTCCAAGCAGGGCCAGAAACACCAGCGCGCCAAGGATGGCGCCGACATCCATCAGACTCATGTCCGACTCCTCGGGGGGTGTCCCCAAGTCGCCGACGGGCGGCTGCCGTCGTCCGCCGGGTTTGCGTCCGGCGATCTCGTGCGGCGTCTGTGCCCCGGGCGGGCGGATGGCGGGTCCGGGTCTTGTCGATCAGGCGCTTGCCCCGAGGGCGGGCGTCCGGTCACAACGGAAACACGAGGGGCATTGGTTGCGGGCGTTGTCGTAAACCAGAGCCGTTTCGTCTCTTTTACGCCGGGCTGGCCGCCGCCCCGGTGCAGGGCTCTCCGGGAGTCGTCCCGAGCTTGGCGGCAGGCCACAAGATCCGGGTACGCCCGGCCCGGGTCCCTGACAAGGCCTTCTTGGGAAAAAAAGCACAGGATGCCCGTGCCGTCGGCGCATCCTATCGTTATATTAATGTAATTATTTCAAAAAGAAATTTTTCCGCGTCTGCTCTGCTTCCGGCCCGCGCCCTAGCGGGCATAGAGCAGGAAATCGAGGAACACGGCGGCCAAGGGCCGGGCGTCGGTCGGCATGTGGGCCACGGTCCGGCCGTTCCAGTCGGAAGCGGCAAAGGCCAGGACGTTCTCCCCGGGCCTGGCCTCGAAGGTCAAGGCCGCCGCCACCGACGGCTCCAGCCAGCCGGCCCGGGGCAAGGGGCCGTAGGTCGCCAGGACCCGGCCGTTTATGGAAACCGTCACCACCTGGTCCGGCAGCGGGTTCATGAGGCGAAAGCGCAGGGTGTAGGGCCGGGCCGCGTCGCTGTGAAAGGCCACCCGGCCTTCGGGGCCGAGCAGCCAGCGCCACGCCCCTTTCTCGTCATGCTCCAGCCCCTCGATATTGGCGAGCGCGGCCGGGACCGTCTGGCGGAAGGTGAACAGGTCGAGCATGGTCAGGGGGGCGGGCTGGCGGCTTTCGCAGCCAAGGGCCGCCAGGGCCAGCAGCAGGGCCAGGCTCCAGGCCGTCGCGCGCGTTTTCATGATCCGCCTCCCTCGCTCGTGGCGGCGACGGCCGTCGCCGCCTCCTCCAGCGGGACCACCCGCAAATCCAGGCGCTTGAATCCCAAGGTGGACTGGTTGCCGCCGGCAAAGTCCGCCGTGTACGGGGCCAACGCCATCTCCACCCGGATGGTCAGGCGCTTGTACGGTTCGCGGCGCTCGGCCACAAAGCCCAGGTCCACGACCGGGCTCGGGCCGGTCAGCCGGGCCGCCTCCACAAAGGGCTCGTCGTTGAAGCGGTAGCGCACCACGTAGGTGTTTTCCCGGCCGGTGTTGACGAGTTCCTGATGACAGACCACGAGCTGCGGTCCGGCGAGGTGGTTTTCAATGACGTATTCAAAGCCGCCCTGGCCGGTGTCGGCCGGGCCGGCCGACCCGCCCCAATCCGGGTTCAGGGTCAGCCCCCAGGCCCGGTCCACGCCGGCAAAAAAGCTCGTCAGCCCGGCCTCGGCCGTGGCCGTGTAGGGCAGGCTGGCGATGGCCGGCAACGGGGTCTTGGCCACGTCGAAGCGGTAGACCGCCGCCTGGAAAGTCTTCTCGACGCTGGCCGGCGCGCCGTAGCGGGCCAGGAATTCGGCCTCGGTCTTGGCGAAGCCGCCAAAGGAGCCGCTGCCCGAGACGAACCGCACCGAACGCACGGCCGCCTCCGGCTCCACGGTCTGGGCGCGCAGGCGCTCGCCCGCGCCGTACTGGTCGGCGTACCAGTAGTAGCCGTTAAGCGTGCACATGTCGCAAAAGACCACGGCCCCGTCCTGGCCGATAAGCGGCGGCAGGTTGCGGGCCAGGGGCTTGGACAGGGTGAAAAAGGGCAGGATGGCCGTGTCCGGGGCGTAGAAGGCGTCGTAGCGGGGGCCGAGCATCCAGGCCCCGAGGGCGGCGACCAGCGCAAGCGCCCCGACCGTGGCCGGAACCCGGGCGGCCAGACGTGCTGCCAGACGCGCCGCCGCCAGCCCGAAGGCGATGGAAAACGGCGCCAGCAGAAACGACAAATGCCAGACGTTGAAGGCGTAATAGTCGTATTTGGTGGCCCCCAGGAACACCACCGGCAGCACGCCCAGACACAAGACGACCCGCCCCAGATTGGAGCGCAGCCGGGCCGCAAGGACCAGCCCAGCCAGGACGATCAGGGCGAAAAGCGCCGCCGCCGGCCACTGGTGCGGGAAAAACCACAAGGTTTCGCCGACCTTGGCCAGCATGTTGCCGGCCGCTTCCAGATAGGAATAGCCCATGAACTGGCCGCGATGGGTCCGCAGCAGGCGGCTGATGAAAAACGGGGCCACCAGCCCCACGGCCAGGGCCGAGCCGGCCAGGTACAGCCCGATGTCGGGCCAGGGGCGGCGTCCGCCCCGGCGCGGGGCGATCCAGACCACGGCCGCGAACTGGGCGGCCAGGATCATGAACGAGACATAATGCAGGCTGGTCATGACCAGATTGACGCCGACCAGGCGCAGCAGGTCGCGCCGGGAACCGCTTTGGGCCCAGGCCAGGAGGAAGCCGGTGGAGAGGATGAGGAGAAAAATGAGGATGGCATACATCCGCACCACCCGCGACACGTACAGCGCCAGGGGCGTGGCCGCCAGGAAGGCCATGGCGAAAAGGGCCGGGGCCAGGCCGGCATGACGGCGGACCAGGGCAAAGATCGCCCCCACGCTGGCCAGACCGAGGGTCGCCGAGAGAAAACGCAGGGCGAAATCCGACACGCCGCAGGCCATCAGGAGCTTGACCAGCAGATAGTAGGTG
>JAEZEM010000542.1 GCA_023417745.1 Pseudomonadota bacterium | reverse complement strand
CGGGCCAGGCAATCCAGGGGGGCGAGGATGTCCGCGCCGATGGCCGGATGGGCCTGCATTTGCCGCCATTCGTCGGGTTCCAAGCGGCCGGGTTTGCCCAGGACGGCGTCGGGCACGCCGATCTTGCCGATGTCGTGGAGGTGGCCGGCCACGTGGACACAGGCGACGCTCTCCCGAGGCAGGCCCATGGCGGCGGCCAGGAACTTGGACACCTCGGCCACCTCTTCGGAGTGGGCCATGGTGTGGGAGTCCTTGGCGTCGATGGCCCGGCCCAGGGATTCGGCCAGTTGATGGACCAGGGCTAAAAGGACATCGCCGCACACCGTCTGGGGCGCGACGACGTCGAGCAAACCGAATGCTCCGAGCAGCGGACTGTTGAACATGGTCATAGGCGGCGGGGCCGGGGATCAGGCCAGGAACCGCCGCCGGTGCATGTAGAAGTGCCAGGCGGCGAAGCCGGCCAGGGCAAAGCCGAAGGTCAGGTGGGCGGCCTTGGTGTCGGCCAGGCCCGTGGCCACGGCTCCGGCCATGCAGGTGGCCAGGCCGATCTTCTGGGTGCGGCGCTTGAGCTGGGCCGGGGGCATCGGTTTTCTGGCCGGCTTGGCCGGCGCGGCCGAGGCCAACGCTTCGGCATGGGTGGCGGCCAGGGCCTCGGCCATGGCCACGAGGTCGCTGGTGGCCACGGACGCGTCGTGGCTGACCAGCACGCTGCCGGTGCGGGGATTGGCCTCTATGCCGGTGATGCCGGGCATGGCGGCGAGCTGACTGGTGACGATTTCAAGCAGTTCCGGATCGGACAGGGCCGGATGCCGGAACCGGATGCGGCCTTCAATGCAGCTGGCTATCATGGCTGACGCCTCCGCTTGGCAAGTGTTTGGGGAGATAGGGCCGCAGGCTGGCCAGGGCGATGCCCACGGTGGCCAGGTTATGGGCCAGGGCCGAGACGCCCGGGGTGACGCGGCCGAAAAGCCCCAGGCCAAGGATCACGGAATTGATGAGGCAGATGGCTCGGAAGTTGGAATGCAGTCGGCCCATGAGGCCGGTGGCGATGTCGCGCAGGGCCACCACGCTTTGCAGGCTGCCTTCGGCCAGCAGGATGTCGGCGGCGGCCTGGGCGATGTCAGCGCCGTGGCGCGGGGCGATGCCGACGTTGGCGGCCGACAGGGCCGGCGAATCGTTGATGCCGTCGCCGACCATGGCCACCACGTGGCCATCCTCGCGAAGCTGGCGCACGACGCGGGTCTTGTCCTCGGGCAGCACTTGGGCGTGGTAGTCGGTGATGCCCAGTTCCTTGGCCGCGATGGCGGCCGGGGCGGCGGCGTCGCCGGTGAGCATGACCAGATGCTTGACACCCCGGTCGGTCAGTTCGCGCAGCACGCGTGGGGCTTCGGGGATCAGCGGGTCTTCGATGGCCAGCACGCCGGCCACTGCGTCGCCGATGGCCAGGTAGAGGGTGGACAGGCCGGCCAGTCCCCGGGTTTCGATGGCCGCGTCGGCGGCGGCGATGTCGATGCCCTCGTCCTCGCCGATGAAGTGGCGGCTGCCCAGGCGCACCCGATCCGTCCCGACCATGGAGGACAGGCCGTGGGCCAGGATGTAGTCCACCTCGGCGTGGAATTCCTGGTGGACGATGCCTTCCTTTTCGGCCTGGCGCACCACGGCCCGGGCCACCGGGTGGGGGAAGTGCTCCTCCAGGCAGGCGGCGAGCTTTAAGACCTCGTGGCGCGTGTAGCCGTTTAGGGGTTCCACGGCGGCCACCCGGGGCCGGGCCTGGGTGAGCGTGCCGGTCTTGTCGAAGACAAAGGCGTCGGCCGAGGACACGCCCTCCAAGAACTTGCCGCCCTTGACCAGCACGCCGCCGGCAGCGGCTTCGCGCATGGCGGCCAGCACGGCCAGGGGGGCCGAGAGCTTTATGGCGCAGGAGAAGTCGACCAGCAGCACGGCCGAGGCCAGACGCGGGTTGCGGGTGACGGCGAAGACCACGGCCGCGCCGAGCAGGGTCCAGGGCACCACGGCGTCGGCGAAACGTTCGGCCAGATCCTGGGCCTTGGCCTTGTAGTTCTCCGACTCCTCGATGACTTCCACCATTTTTTGGATACGTGTCTCGCCGCCGGCTTTTTCCACCCGCACAACGATCTCGCCTTCCTCGACCACGGTGCCGGCAAAGACCGTATGCCCCACGCGCTTGTGGGCAGGCAGGGGTTCGCCGGTCATGGAGGCCTGGTTCACCATGGCCTCGCCCTCGGCCACCACGCCGTCCACCGGGATGGCGTTGCCCATGGTGACGATGGCCAGATCGCCGGGCACGACTTCCGAGGCGGCCACGCGCACCGGACCGTCCTGGCGGCGCACCCAGACGGCGTCGAAGGAGGCGGCCAGGGTCTCGGCCAGACTGTCGCGGGAACGTTTGCGGGTGTAACTTTCGAGCACCTCGCCAAGCCCCAGCAGCAAGGCGATGCCCGTGGCCGCACGGTAGTCCTTGCGGGCGATGGACACGCCGATGGCCAGGGCGTCGAGGACCTCGACGTTGAGCTTGCCGCGCGTCAGCGCGCCTAAGCCGCGTTTGAGAAACGGCCAGACGCGCTTGATAAGAAACAGCGGCCGAAACGCCGGCGGCAACGCGGCCCGCAACAGGAACATCCCGGCCTCGCGGGCCATGGCCTGCAAGGGCGAAGGGGGATTGTCCCCGTCCTGGGCCGGGAGAGCGGCGGCCTTGGCCAGCTGGTCGCCGGCCTTGGCCAGGGCGACCTTGCCCAGGCGCACGGCCCGGACCGCCTTGGATCGACGTCGGGGTTTGGGCGAGAGCAGGGCCGATCGGGCCGAATCGCCGTTTTGGGTCATGGCTAAAAGGGCCAGCCGCACCGGCGCTCCGCTGTAGAGCACCAGCAGGCCCCGGGTGCGAACCGAGGGGATCACCTCGGTCACGCCGGCCAGGGATGCGGCGGCGGCGGCCAGGGCCGGGGCCTGGGCCGAAAAGGCTTCGGCGCAGGCGAACCGCAGCCGCATCCGGCCCGGAATATCGTGGACAATGGCGCAGTGCGTCATGCGTTGAAACTCCACCCGACAAACGGGGCGTTAGGCCGTTTCGCCCTCGGCCACGGGTTTGCTCTCGCGGGATTCCTTGGCGTGTTTGGCTTCGGCCATGAGGTCGTCCATATTTTCCTTGGCCCGCTCAAGGACAGCGGCGGTTTTCTCCTTGAGATCCATGCCATGGGACAGCAGATCAGCCATGGCCGGGCGGACGGAGAACTTTCCCTTGCCCAAGGCGACCGCTCCAAGGGCGCCAATTGCGACGCCAGCAGCCAGGAACAGTCCGTTCTTCAAGTAATCGTTCATGTGGTTACTCCTTAACTTAGAGGGGTTGCGTTGCGAACAGCTTGGCTGTTCCTATTCCGCAATGTGACAATTTCGTTACGGACGCAAGCCCAAAAAAACTGATAGTGAAGTTGATTTTCGTTGTCAACAAAAATCTCCTGGATATTCGAGGGGGAACCGGATTCGGAAAACCAAAAAAAATGCCGGCGAAGCGAGCTTCGCCGGCATTTGCTGTTGAAAACGCGTAGCTTAGTAAGCTTCTTCGTAGTCCAGGTCAGCCTTGGTCACGGGGTGGCGGAAGGTGCGTATGGTCCAGACCTGGTAGGCGATGACGATGGGCACGAAGACCAGGGCCACGCCGAGCATGATGGCCAGGGTCATGGGCGAGGACGAGGAGTTCTGGATGGTCAGCGAATAGGCCGGGTTCAGGCTCGACGGCAGCAGGGCCGGGAATATGCCGACCACGCCAAAAAGCGCCGCCGAGCCGATCAGCACGGCTGAAGCGCCCCAGGAGGCCAGGATACGGCCGGCCTTGCGATAGGTCATGGTCAGGACCAGCCCGGCCACGGCCAGCAGCAGGATGACGAACAGGAGCGGATTGACCAGGTAGTTGGCGAAGAGCTGGGTCATGAACAGGCTCATGACCAGGAACACCACCACCAGCCCGGCGACGACGGGCCAGAGCTTGCCGGCCAGGGCCACGGCGCGGTCGTGGATGTCGCCTTCGGACTTGAACGCCAGCCACAGCGCGCCGTGGTGGGCGAAAAGGGCGACGAAGAGCAGCCCGCCGGCCAGGCCATAGGGGTTAAGCAGCGTTAAGAGATTGCCGTGCAGGATGCCGTCCTGGTCCAGGGGAAGGCCCTTGAAGATGTTGGCAAAGGCCACGCCGAGCAGCAGCGCCGGCAGGAAGCTGCCCAGGAAGTTGCAGGTGTCCCAGAGTTTGCGCCAGCCCGGGCTGTCGATCTTGGAGCGGAATTCAAAGGACACGCCGCGAAGGATCAGCGCGAAGAGCAGGAGCATCAGCGGCGTGTAGAGCGCCGAGAACATGACGGCGTAGGTCTTGGGGAAAGCGGCGAAGGTCACGCCGCCGGCAGTGATGAGCCACACTTCGTTGCCGTCCCAGAAAGGCCCCATGGCGTTGTACATGATGCGTTTTTCTTCATTGGACTTGGCAAAAAACGGCATGATGCTGCCGATGCCGAGATCGAATCCGTCCAGGATGAAATAGACGGCCCAAAGCACGCCCCACAGGATAAACCAAATGGTTCCGAGATCCATGGTCTGTCTCCTTCGATTAGCAACCGGCCGGGCCGGGTTGAGTCAGTCGCATTGCCATGACGCGGT
>JAEZEM010000530.1 GCA_023417745.1 Pseudomonadota bacterium | reverse complement strand
GCTTACCATGGAGCATCTATGTCGGACTGGATGGAAATCGATTTGGTGCGGGTGTACTGCGGCGAGTCGGATCGGGTGGATGGGCGGCCGGCTTATGAGCTGGTGGTGGAAGAAGCCCGGCGGCACGGCGCGGCCGGGGCCACGGTATTTCGCGGCGTGCTGGGCTTTGGGGCCGGCAGTCTGGTGCATACGGCGAAAATTTTGCGGTTGTCGGAAGATTTGCCTGTGGTGGTGGAGATCGCCGACCGGCCCGAGCGCATCGACGCCTTGCTGCCCAGAATCGAGAAGATCGCCAGGGGCGGCGTGGTGACGCGCCAGCGCATGACGGCGCTGTTCCGGTGTCCGGTGCGGGTGCGCGACGTCATGGCCTCCGACGTGGCTTCGGTTGGACCGGACACTGATCTTGGCGAAGTGGTGGAATTACTGCTTTCGCGCCATGTCAAAGCCGTGCCGGTGGTGGACGCCGGGCGCAAGGTGGTCGGCGTGGTCACGGGCGGCGATCTGCTCACGCGCGGCGGGCTTTCGGCCCGGCTGTCGCTTTTCGGGCTGTTGCCGGCCGACGCCCGGGAAGAGGCGGCGGCGGCTTTGTCCGGACACACCGTCAAGGAGGTCATGACCGCGCCGGCCGACACCATCAGCGAGCGCACGAGTCTGCGGGAAGCGTCCGAGCGTATGGTGAAAAAGGGCCTCAAGCGCTTGCCGGTGGTAGACGAGGCCGGGGAGCTTATCGGCATTGTCAGCCGCACGGATATTTTGCGGGCAGCGGCCAAGGTGCCGGCCGGGGCGACCGAAGCCATGCCGCGTTTCACGGCCGGGCTCATGCAGCAGGCTCGGGACGTGCTCATCACCGACGTGCCCACGGCCCGGCCCGACGAACCGCTGCTTGACGTGGCGGCCCGGTTGGTGGCCTCGCCGCTGCGGCGGGTGGTGGTCCTGGACGCCGCCGGCAAGGTGGCCGGCATCGTCCACGACGGCGACCTGCTGGCCCGGTGCGGCCCAGCCAAACGTCCGGGCATCCTGCGGGCGCTTTTCGGGAAAAAGGACGACGAGGAAGCCGCCGCCGTGTGTCCCGTGGGCACGGCGGGAGAAGTCATGCAGGCCAAGGTCTACAGCGTGGCCGAGGACGCGGCGCTGACCGACGTGCTGCAAAAGATGATCGTACATGGCGTCAAGCGCTTGGTGGTCACCGACGACGACGGCAAGCTTCGCGGCATGGTGGACCGGGAAGCCGTGCTGCGCGCCATAGCCGGCCGCGCGTAACCACCGGTAAACCTTTCTTCAGATGGGGGGTCTGGGGGCCTCAGGCCCCCAGCCGCCGGAGGCATTCTCTCCTCCTTCCCCTCCCGGCATTTGCCTTGGCCGCGGATTCGCGGTAAGGGCCGCACGCCGGGCTTTGTCCCGTAGCTAAAACCATCAAGGAGCACATCCATGGAACGCACGCTTTCCATCATCAAACCCGACGCTGTTGAACGCAATCTGGCCGGGGCCGTCCTCAAAATGATCCAGGATTCCGGGCTTAAGGTCGTGGCCATGAAGATGATCCGGCTGTCCACCGCCGAGGCCGAGGGCTTTTACGCCGTGCACAAGGAGCGTCCGTTCTTCCGCAGCCTGGTCGATTTCATGACCTCCGGCCCGGTGGTCGTGTCCATCCTGGAAGGCGACGACGCCATCGCCAAGTACCGCAAGCTCATGGGCGCCACCAACCCGGCCAACGCCGAGGAAGGCACCATCCGCAAGTGCTACGCCCTGGACATCGAGAAGAACTCGGTCCACGGCTCCGACGCTCCGGAGACGGCCGCCGTCGAGACCGGCTACTTCTTCAGCGCCCTGGAAATGGTGGGCTAAGGCCATGGCCGCCGTCATCGGATTTCTCGGCGCGGGCAACATGGGCGCGGCCATCATCAAGGGGCTTGCCGCCGTTCCCGACGTCTCGGCCCTGGCCTACGACGTGGACGCCGCCAAGGTGGCGGCCCTGGCCGCCGATAAGCTGGCCAAGCCGGCCGCGACTCCCGAGGATCTGGCGGCCGGCAGCGACTATCTGATCCTTTGCGTCAAGCCGCAGTATCTGGCTTCGGCCATGGCCGAGCTGGTCCCGGCCCTTGGCCCGGAGACGGTGCTCGTGTCCATCGTGGCCGGGGTCACTATGGAGAAGCTGCGGCAGCTCTCGGCCGGCAAATGTCCGGTGGTGCGGGTGATGCCCAACACCCCGGCCCTGGTCGGCGCGGGCCAGTTCGCCCTGTGCCTGGACGATCCGGCTCTGGACGCCGAGCGCAAGGCCTTTGTCGAGACGCTTTTCGCCGCCCTGGGGCGCACCTACGTGCTGGAAGAGAAGTTCTTCGACGCCTTCACGGGTCTTGCCGGCTCCGGCCCGGCCTACGTGCTCCACTTCATGGAAGCGCTGATCGAGTCCGGCGTGCTCATGGGCTTCCCCCGCGACAAGGCGACCGACATCGTCATCGGCCTTTTCGCCGGCACGTCCAAGCTGGCGGCTGAGACGAACATCCATCCGAGCATCCTGCGCGAGATGGTGACCTCGCCGGCCGGCACCACTATCGAGGCGCTTATGCACCTGGACCGCCAGGCCGTGCGGGCGGCCATCATCGACGCGGCCGTGGCCTCCCGGGACCGCTCCAAGGCTCTGGGCGCGTAAAACGACGCCCCAATTGACGCACAAACGTCACAAAGCCCCCGCCGGACAGGTCCGACGGGGGCTTTGTCTTGTGTAATGGAACAATGCGGCTAGGCGGGCCGTACCACGTTAGCGGCCTTGGGGCCACGTTCGCCCTGAAGAATCTCGAACGTTACTTGCTCCCCCTCGCGCAGCGTGCGAAAGCCATCCCCTTCAATGGAAGAGTAATGGACAAAGACGTCGTCTTCGCCGTCGCGCATGATGAATCCATAGCCTTTCTTGTCACTAAACCACTTGACGGTACCTTCAAAAGCCATGAGTCTGCCCTCCTGAAAAAATCGTACTTTATCGCCTATCACCGGGAACGGAATCCCGTCAACAAAAAATCATTTTCTTGCACAAAAGCTCACATTACAGACTGGTAAATCAAAGGTCGGACGATTCACTCCGCCGACAACAAACGCGCAACAGACCATATTCTTATGTCAAACAAAGCAACTGTTCCCACTACAACAATACACCCTGCGAACAGTACCATGGCGCTCAACAATTCATACCGCGCCGCGTTCCAGGGACTGTCCGGCGGCCCCAGCCGGGGCTTTTCGATCAGCGTCCCATGGTAGCGCGTCGGACCGCCCATGCCGGCGCCGCACAACCAAGCCGCGGCGGCCATGGGCCAGCCGGCGTTGGGACTGGCGCTTTTGGCCGCATCCCGGGCGATGTCGCCCAGGCGCACGCCGCGTCCCGCGCCCATGAGCCGCGCCGCCAGCCACAGGGCGGCCACGGCGAGTCTGGCCGGCAGCCAGGCCAGAACGTCGTCGGCCCTGGCCCCGAACCAGCCAAGAGCCTCGTGGCGCGGGGTGCGGTAGCCCCACATGGAGTCGGCCGTGGACACCGCCTTATAGGCCCACAGCCCAGCCGGGCCGGTCACGGCCAGCCAGAAAAACGGGGCCACGAAGCCGTCGTTGGCGTTTTCCGCCACGGACTCGGCCAAGGCCCGCCACAGCTCCGGGGCGTCCAGGCCGGCCACGTCGCGGCTGACCAGCCCGCCCACGGCGGCCCGGGCCGCTTCCAGATCCCCGGCAATCAAGAAGCGTGCCGCCCGGCGTCCTTCGGCCAAAAGGCTGCCCAGGGCCAGTCCGGCATAGGCAAAATAGACGGCCAGGAGCGCGCCTACGGCAGGAAGCGAACAGGCCGCCGCCACAACCAGGGCGCTGCCGCCGGCCACGCCGGCCACGGCCAGCGCGCCGAAAAGTCGGCTGCGCCGGCCAAACCGGTCAGCCAGGGCGTCCAGGCGGGCGTAGCACCAGCCGATGGCCCGCACCGGATGGGGCAGTTGGCGTGGATCGCCCAGAATCAGGTCCAAGCCGGCAGCGGCAGCTAAAAGCAAGGCGTGATGCATGGTTCTTCCAACGGTTCGGGTTAGGAGGCACGACAAAGAGTCCACTCGGAATTGATTTTGGGCTTACTATTCCAGACAAAGTGGAACCAGCCGGATCAATGCGGCGCGTCTGCAAGGGGTCTTATAAGCCCTCACGGCCAGGGGAACAACGGCCGGCGACCGCGCCGGACCAACGGGAGGCGGCCCTAACGCCTGGCGACGAAGGGAGAATGTGCCGACATTTCGTGAAAACAGCGGTGAGCCGAGAAGTCCGGCGCGGAGCCGACGCTCGTCCCGGATGGCGTACAGAGGCCCTGGCCATGCCCAGGGAAGGAATCGCCCCGGGACGCCTTAGCCGTCGAGGACCGGCGGGCGGCGCAGCTTTTTGGCGTAGCGGTCGAGTTCGCTGAGCACGCAGCCGCAGTACGGCTGGCGGTAGATGCCCCACTCCTTGGAAAGGGCCACGCCCTCGTCCCAGTGGGCGCGGTAGTCGGCGTAATGAAAAGCCGCGCCGGCCGCCTCGCCGGCTGCTTGGCCCAGGGCGGCGATGGCGGCGTGGTCCTGATAGCGGCTGTACAGCAGCGAACTTGTGAAGGCGTCGCAGCCCTGCTCCCGAGCGACCACGGCCGCCCGGGTCAGGCGTTCGTCCCAACAAGGGCGGCAACGCCCGGTCGGATCGGCCAGGGAACGGCGCAGGTGCGGCAGGGGATCGTAGGGATCGATGATCAGCGGCACGGCGAAACGGGCCGCGACCTGAGCAGCCCCATCGCGGCGGCGCAGCCATTCGGAAGCCGGCTGGATGTTGTCGTTGGCGAAAAGCCCGACAACCTCCAGGCCGGCCTCGGTCAGACGCGTTAGCGGCGCGATGGCGCACGGGCCGCAGCAGATATGGAGCAGGACCCGGCCGACCATGGCGTTACAGGGCGTTTATCACGATCTTTTTCTTGAATTCCTCTTCCATGGCCGAAAGCCGGATGCGCTTGTTGTTGAGGAGATACCGGGCCAGTTCCTCGGAGACCTTGGCCGTCACCGTTTCCAGGCTCGAATCCTTGCGCATCTGGCGATAGATGTCCTTGAGCACCGTCAGCGCCTGCCACTCGTGGTTGCGCCGCTGGCCCGAGCCGTTGCAGCACGGACAGGGCTCGGAGGTGATGGACAGGGCCGAGGAACCCAGGCGCTGGCGCACGATTTCCAGAAGCCCGAAGCGCGAGATGCGACCGACGTCGGTGCGGGCCCGGTCGTTTTTAAAGGCGGCGCGCAAGGTCTTTTCCACCTCGGCCACGTGCTTTCTGTCCTTCATCTCAATGAAATCGATGACCACCTGGCCGCCGATGTCACGCAGCCGCAGCTGGCGCGCCACTTCCTCGGACGCCTCGATGTTGGTTTTAAGGGCCATCTCGCGAAAATTCGATTCGCCGCCGATCTTGCCGGAGTTGATGTCCACGGCGGTCAGCGCCTCGGCGTGGTCAAAGACCAGCACGCCGCCGCTGGGCAGGGTGACCTCGCGGCCGTAGAGTTGCTCGATCTGCTTGCGCAGATTGAAGCGGTCCCACAAGGGCACGTCCACGTCGGGATGCTGTTTGACGATGCCCGGGCGGCGCGGATAGACCAGGGTGGCCATCTCCGACACGCGCTTGGCCGTCTCGGGTTCGTCCACCCAGATTTCGCCCACGTCGTCGGTCAGATAATCGCGCACGGCCCGGGAGGACAGGTCGAGTTCCTGATAAATGAGGCTTGGCGTCTCGGCCGTGGTGCCGCGCTGGCGCACTTCCTTCCACAGACGCTTTAAGTACGACAGGTCGCGCTCCAGCGACGTCTTGGACTGGGACAGGGCGGCGGTGCGGACAATAAGGCCCAGGCCCTCATCGAGCTTGAGGCCGGAGATGACTTCCTTGAGGCGCTTGCGCTCGGCCTCGTCCTCGATCTTGCGCGACACGCCCCGCTGTTCGCGGCCCGGGGTCAGCACGAAATAGCGGCCCGGCAAGGACAGATAGGTGGTGAGAAACGCCCCCTTGTGGCCCGTGGGTTCCTTGACGACCTGGACGAGGAGTTCCTGATTTTTTTTCAGCGCCTTCTGGATGGGCGGATACTTGGGGCGGCGGTCGCCGCCGGCCTGCACGATCTGATAGTACTCGGGGTGCACCTCATCGATCTGCAAAAAGCCGTTGCGCTCGGCCCCGTAGTTAATGAACGCGGCCTGCAGGGCGGGATCGATGTTGTGGATCTTGCCCTTGTAAATGTGCCCCCGCGTCTTGGCCTGGTGCACCATCTCGACGTAATATTCCAGCAGCTGGCCGTCCTCGGCCACGGCTACCTCGACCTGTTCGCCGGGCAGCACGCTGATGAACATTTTCTGCTTGCGTTTCTTCCCTCTGCTCATTTCCATGAAGCTCCCTGCCTGGGCAGGGTTGCCCAGGCAAAATTTTGTTTATCCGGCCAGGCCGGAATAAAAAACCGCGTCGCCTTCGCGCTGCTCGCGCACGGCTTTGGCGCGGACAAGGACGGCCAAAGCCAGCCGCACCTGGGCGACAGGCAGGCCAAGGCCCGCAGCCAAGCCGGCCTCGGTCTGAGGGCGTCTGGCCACCGAGGCGGCGATGCGCTCGGCCAGGGCTTCAAGCGCCGGCCCGGCCAGGGCGGCGGGACCATGGCCCTCGGCCCGGCGCGGCGCGCCCGAAAGCTGGGCGGCGCCGCCCAGGGCGGCCCGAAACCGGGCCAGGGCCTCGGCCGAGGCGGCCTGACAGCCCGCATGGGCCCCGGGGCGCGACAGGGTGACGACATCCACCCGATCCGGCGCGAGTTCCCGGCAAAAGCCCTGCAAAAGTTCGCCATTTTCAGCCGAATCGTTTATCCCGGCCAAAAGCAGCACTTCGAGAAAGATCTTGCCGTCGTAGGCCGCCCGAAAATCAAGCAGGCCCTGGCGAATGGCCGTAAGGCCCACGGCGGCGTGGGGACGGTTCAGACGATGGTACTCGGCCGGGACCAGCGTGTCCATGGACGGCAGCACGATATCGGCCTGGGCGAGATCCCGACGCACGTCCGGGTCGACCATCAGGCTCGAATTGGTCAGCACGGCCACGGGCAGGTCGGGAAACAGTTCCTTGGTCCCAGCGATGACGGCTCCAAGATCGCTATTCAGGCACGGTTCGCCAAGTCCCCCCAGGGTCACGACGTCGGGCGGGGCATGGCCGGCCGCCTTCCAGGCGGCCAGTTCGTCCAGCAGACGGCGGGCTGCAACGTAAGGCTTGCGCGCGGTGGTCAGGGCCTCGGTGACGCCGGCCTCGCAGTACAGACAATCAAACGAGCAAATGCGCGCGCCAAGCAGGTCCAGACCCAGCGAAACGCCGAGCCTCCCCGAGCCGACCGGGCCGAAAACATGCCGTAAAGGTTCCGTGGCGCGCTCCTTTTTGCCTTCTTGCGCACTTGACAGGCGCGCCCCGCCATGGTCAAGGGCCTCGACCCAACAAACAACCCGGGGTGACAGCGTGAAACAGGGCGATTTGATACTTCTGGTCTCTCCCAAGGGCAAGCGATATCTGCGGCGTTTCGACCAGGACACCGTGCTGCACACCCAGGAAGGCATGATCCGGTTCAGCGACGTGGCCCGGGCCGGCAGCGGCGGCGCGGTGGCTACCCACATCGGCCACGTCTTTCGCATCCTGCGGCCCACGACACACGATCTCATCAAGGGCGTCAAGCGCTCCACCCAGATCATGTATCCCAAGGAAATCGGCTACGTGATCTTAAAGCTTGGCATCGGTCCGGGCATCCGCGTGGTGGAGTCGGGCAGCGGCTCGGGCGGCCTCACCACGGCCCTGGCCTGGCATGTGGGCGATACGGGCCGGGTCTACACCTTTGAAAAGCGCCCCGAATTTTACGCGCTCTCCGGCGAGAACCTCGACGCGGTGGGCCTGTCCCACCGCGTGTCGCGCCACAACCAGGACATCGCCGAGGGCTTTTACCCCGAATCCGTGGTCAAGGGCGATCCGGCCAGCGACCCCACCGACGCCGACGCGCTGTTTCTCGACGTGCGCACGCCCTGGGACTATCTGCCCCAGGCTGCGGCGGTTGTGCGCCCGGGCGCGCCGGTCGGGTTTCTCCTGCCCACCACCAACCAGATCAGCGAACTGCTCTGGGCCCTGGAAGACTCGCCCTTCGAGGACGTGGAAGTGCTCGAAATCCTGGTGCGGCGCTACAAGCCCGTGCCCGAACGTCTGCGCCCCGAAGACCGCATGGTGGCCCACACCGGCTTTTTGGTCTTTGCCCGCCACGGCGGGCGCGACGTCTGCCCGCCCCCGCCGCCGGCCGACTTCCCCGAGTCCATGGATGCCGGCCCGTCCGGTTTCCCCGACGAGAACGGCCAGGAAGGCGACAATCCCGGCACGGCCGATTGACCAGACCAGAGGAAGCGGCTAAGACTTCTAGCATGGCAAAAGATGTCTCAAGCGCCGAAGCTCCCCGTTCGCTCAAGCGGCTGCTTGATCCCTTAACCGGGCTTCTGGGTGTTCCGGTGGCCGTCAGCACCAATCCCGGCGCGGCCGTATGGCCCGATCCCGGGGCCGAAGCCCATGCCATATTGCACCGGGAATTCGCCGAACGCGGGCCGTGCCCCTGGCTGGCCCCGGGGCTGCCCCTGGCCGATGCCGACGCGCTCAAATCCGTCTGCCCCCTGGGCTTGGCCGTGGAACGCTTTCCCCTGGTCCTGCGCGACGGCCGGCCGGGCGAACTGGTCGTGGGGCCCTATTTCACCAATCCGGCCGAACGCCAGGCCCTTTTCGGCCGCAGCCGGGCCGCCGACGCCGCCTTGCATGTCCTGCCTTGCCTGCTGCCCCAGCGACGCACGCAAATTGAGCATTTCTACCGAGAATTCGCCGTGTTCGCCGGTTCGGCCGCCCGGGCCGGAGCGGCCAAGGAACAATTCCTGGCCAACATGAGCCATGAACTGCGAACGCCCCTAAACGGCATCATGGGCATGCTCAGCCTGTTGCTGCAAAGCGAGGAGGACGGCCGCCGCCGCCAGTTCCTGGAACTGGCCATGAACGCCTCCAACCAGCTCCTGGGCGTGATAAACGCCTTGCTCGACTTAAACGGCATCGCCTCGGGCCGGCTGATGCTGGCCGAGGAACTCTTCGAGCCGCGCCGGATGCTGTCCGCGCTTTTCGCCATGTGCGCCGAGGACGCGGCCTCTCGCGGCCTGGCCTTCCATGCCGCCGTCGCCGACAATGTGCCGGCCCAGCTTGTGGGCGACCCCCAGCGGCTACGACAAGTGCTGCTCAACCTCATCCACAATGCGCTGAAATATACCGAACACGGCGGTCTGGACGTGGCCGTGACCATGGCCCCGACCCAAAGCGCCCGTTCCGACGCCGCCAAACTGCTTTTTACCGTGCACGACACCGGCATCGGCATCGCCCAAGACCGCCAGGAAGCCATCTTCGACCATTTCGCCATCGGCGAGCCCTTTCTCGGCAAGCGCTACGCCCAGGCCGGCCTGGGGCTTGGCATCGCCCGGGACATCGTGGAAAAAATGGGCGGCCGGCTGCGGGTGGAAAGTGAACTCGGCCGGGGCAGCACGTTCAGCTTCACCGCCGAATTACGACGCCCCTGCATCGAATGTCCGACCCAGGCGCCAAACGAGGCCGCCCAGAAGCCCACAGGAGGCGGCGCGGTCATTGTCCACGCCGAGGACGATCCCGTGGCCCAACTCTTGGTGCGCCGCATCCTGGAAGATCGGGGTTACGTGCCTATTTCCGTGGATTCCTGCGAGGCGCTGTTCGACATCCTGGGCAGCCGGCCCGTGGACATGGTGCTCATGGACGTCGCCATGCCAGGCCTGTGCGGCCTGGAGTCCACCCGCCGCATTCGTCGGGGCGAGTCCGGCGCCGTAGCCGACATCCCCATCGTCGGCCTGTCCGGCTCGGCCACAGCCGAGGACCGCCGCCAGGGGCTTTTGGCCGGCATGACCGACTACATCGCCAAGCCCGTCACCCGGTTCGAGCTGCTGGCCGTGGTCCAGCGGGCCCTGGCCGGAAGACCCTTCCGAGCGGCTTGATTTTTCTAAAAAACCGGCCTAAAGAAATTCTCTTTTTCCCATCACGGGATTTCGCGCCAAAGGAGACCCGGCATGACGCGCAAGGATCGCACAGAAGGCATCTATTCCCGCCGGGAAGTGCTCGACGAATCGGAACGCCGCCAATACTACCAGATCCAGATCAAGGATCTGCT
>JAEZEM010000467.1 GCA_023417745.1 Pseudomonadota bacterium | reverse complement strand
GACCGCATGGACCTCGAACGCGAACGCGGCATCACCATCAAGGCCCAGACCGTCCGCATTCCTTATAAAGCGGCCGACGGCAAGGACTACATCTTAAATCTCATCGACACCCCGGGCCACGTCGACTTCTCCTACGAGGTTTCCCGCAGCCTGGCCGCCTGCGAAGGCGCGCTGCTTGTCGTCGACGCCACCCAGGGCGTCGAGGCCCAGACCCTGGCCAACGTGTTTCTTGCCCTGGACAACGACCTGGAAATCATCCCGGTCCTCAATAAGATCGACCTGCCCAGCGCTGACCCCGAAGCCGTGAAAAAGGACATCGAGGAGGCCATCGGCCTGCCCTGTGCCGACGCCGTGTCCGTCTCGGCCAAGACCGGAGTCAACGTCGGGGCCGTGCTCGAACAGATCATCAGTCGCATCCCGCCGCCCAAGGGCCAGGCCGACGCGCCGCTTCGGGCGCTTGTCGTCGATTCCTGGTACGACTCGTACCAGGGCGTGGTGGTGCTTTTTCGCGTCATGGAAGGGACCATCCGTCTGGGCCAGCGCATCCGCATGATGTCCAACGGAACCGACTTCGAGGTCATCCGCCTGGGCGCGTTCTCTCCCGGCCCGGTCGACATCGCGACCTTCGGCCCGGGCGAGGCCGGTTTTTTGTGCGCCAACATCAAGACCCTCACCGATGCCCGGGTGGGCGACACCGTGACCCTGGCCGAAAATCCCGCCACCGAGGCGCTGCCGGGATTCAAAGAGGTCAAGCCCATGGTGTTTTGCGGGCTCTATCCCGTGGACGCCGCCGAATATGAGGTGTTGAAGGGCGCGCTGGAAAAGCTGCGCTTAAACGACGCCGCCTTCACCTACGAGCCCGAGACCTCCCAGGCCCTGGGCTTCGGCTTCCGCTGCGGGTTCTTGGGATTGCTCCACATGGAGATCATCCAGGAACGCCTGGAGCGCGAATTTGGGGCCAACCTCATCGCCACCGCCCCGTCGGTGGTCTATAAGGTCGAGACGCTCGCCGGCGCGGTCATCCCCGTGGACAACCCGAGCAAGCTGCCCAAGATCCAGGAAATCGCCGCCCTCTACGAGCCCTTCGCCCGCCTGGAGATCCACACCCCCAACGAATACGTGGGCGGGGTGTTCAAGCTGTGCGAGGAAAAGCGCGGCATCCAAAAGGACGTACGCTACCTGACCGCCACCCGCGTCATCATTACCTATGAGCTGCCCTTTGCCGAGATCGTCTACGATTTCTTCGACCGCCTCAAATCCGCTACCCGCGGCTACGCTTCCCTCGACTACGAAATCGTGGACTATCGGGCCTCCGACCTGGTCAAGCTCGACATTATGATCAACGGCGATCCCGTGGACGCCCTGGCCGTCATCGTTCACCGCGAAAACGCCTACCACTACGGCCGGGCCCTGGCCCTTCGGCTCAAGCGGGTCATCCCCCGCCAGCTCTTCGAGGTCATCATCCAGGCCGCCATCGGCACCAAGATCATCGCCCGCGAGCGCAACGCCCCGGTCGGCAAGAACGTCATCGCCAAATGCTACGGCGGCGACATCACACGCAAACGTAAGCTCTTGGAAAAACAGAAAGAAGGCAAGAAGCGCATGAAGCGCATGGGCAACGTCGAACTGCCCCAGGAAGCCTTCCTCGCAGCGCTGCGGGCTGGGGACGACTAACCCCGCGACCCCCAAAAAATACGAGAGTATTTTTTAAAAAAATAATGGTTTTAGGCTGTTGCCTGCGAAATGCCCTGTGTGCTTTTCGTGGACGCGACACGAGCCCCGCCGCGAACGCGTCCACGTCTGTCGCGCGGCCGTCAGGCCGCGCTCCCAACACCACCAAAAAGGAACCGCGCCCATGAATCCGAGATGGCAAAAAGTGCTCTTGGAATACCTGGAAGCCCTGGCTGTCGCCCTGCTCCTGGCCTTCGTCATCCGCACCTTCGTGGTCCAGGCCTTCAAGATCCCGTCTGGCTCCAAGCTCGATACCCTGCTCATCGGCGACCACCTGCTCGTCAACAAATTCCTCTACGGCACCCGCATTCCCTTCACCGACAAGGTGATCATGCCGCTGGAAGACCCGCAGCGCGGCGACGTCATCGTCTTCGAGTTCCCCGAGGACACCACCAAGGACTTCATCAAACGCATCATCGGCGTGCCCGGCGACGTGGTGGAGATGAAGGACAAGGCGCTTTACCGCAACGGCGAAAAGCTTGTCGAACCCTACATCAAACACACCGACCCCAGCGCCCAGCAGCGCCGCGACAACTTCGGCCCCATCACCGTGCCGGCCGGCAAATACTTCGTCCTTGGCGACAACCGCGACGAATCCTACGACTCCCGCTTCTGGGGCTTCGTGGACAAGGAAAAAATTCGCGGCAAAGCCTGGGTCATCTACTGGTCCTGGGACGGCCCCTCCGACATCCGCTTCAACCGCATCGGCCGCCTAGTGAAGTAAGGGCAGAGAAGAGGGAAGAGTGCCTCCGGCGGCCGGGGGCCTGAGGCCCCCGGACCCCCCTATGGGGAAAGGGGGGCACTGGCGGGAGGACAGGCATTGGAACCACGCCGGGAAAATACGTGATGAGAAAAAAGGGCCAGTGGCTTGGGCTGCTGGCCTTGACCGTTTTGCTGGCCGCCGGCTTTTCCGCCCTGGAGCTGCCGGCCGCGCTGCTGCTTGGCCCCATGATCGCCGGCATCGCCGTGGCCCTTGGCGGCGCGTCCATCCGCCTGCCCGACACGCCCTTCGTCCTGGCCCAGGCCGTCGTCGGCTGCCTCATCGCCCGGGCCGCTTCCCCGGCCGTGCTGCCCGAATTCCTGACCCACTGGCACCTGTTTTCCCTGGTCATCCTGGCCGGCCTCGCCGCCAGCGCCGTCATGGGGTTGGTCCTGTGCCGCCTGCACGTCATGCCCGGCACCACGGCCATCTGGGGCGCCTCCCCGGGCGGAGCCGCCGCCATGGTGGTCATGGCCGACGCCTGCGGGGCCGACGCCCGCCTCGTCGCCTTCATGCAATACCTGCGCGTGCTGTGCGTGGCCCTGGCCGCCACCGTGGTCGCCCGGGCAGCCGGCGGGAGCGCGCCGCCGCACCACGCCACGGTCTGGCTGCCGCCGCTGACCGCCGGTCTGGCCCCGGCCCTGGGACTCATCGGCCTTGGCGCGCTGACCGGCCTGCGCACCCGCCTGTCCGGCGGAGCCATGCTCGTCCCCATGTTCCTGGGCGCGGCCCTGCGCCTGACCGGACTGGTCGAAATCGACCTGCCGCCCTGGCTGCTGGCCGCCGCCTACGCCGCCATCGGCTGGCGGGTGGGCCTGGGATTCACCAAAAAAGTCGCCCTCTACGCCGCCCGGGCCGTGCCGGCCATCCTCACCGGCATCATCGCGCTTATCGCCTTTTGCAGCGCGCTGTCCTGGCTTCTGGCCAAGACCACCGGCCTGGACCCGCTGACCGCCTACCTGGCCGCCAGCCCCGGCGGCATGGACTCCGTGGCCGTCATCGCCGCCAGCTCGCCAGGCGTGGACTTCGCCGTGGTCATGACCATGCAGACCATGCGCTTCTTCCTGGTCGTGCTCCTGGCCCCGCCCATGGCCCGATATTTGGCCGGCCGCGCCGGGGCGCGGGGTGAAGGAGAAGACGGATGAGAGGAAGAGGGAAGATGGGAAGGCGGAAGAGTGCCTCCGGCGGGGGGGG
>JAEZEM010000405.1 GCA_023417745.1 Pseudomonadota bacterium | reverse complement strand
CCCGAATGGAGAAAGGGATAAAGGGGGTTCGGCGGGGAGCGAGAGCGGGGAGGGCTGGTGTTTTTGTTTGGCGCGCGCCCGCTTGGCCGTGAGTGGAAGCCAGAGGGCGCGCGAGGGGAAGAGCCGGGCGGTCAGGAGGTCTTGACGCCCAGACGCTCGGAGGCCGCGTCCAAGAGCTGGCGAGCGTCGGGCGCGACCTGCTCCAGATAGGCCAGATAGCCGGCCTTGGCCTTGGCCGTCAGCTCGGCCGGGGCCGATTTGGGCGAGCCGCAGGCAAAGGGCGGCTCGGGATCGTACTCCAGAGTGAGCTGGATGGCCTTGGCCGCCTCGTCGCCGCACAGCTTGGCCAGAAGTGTGAGCCCGAAGTCGATGCCCGAGGTCACCCCGGCCCCGGTCAGGCGGTCGCGGTCGGCCACCACCCGCTCCCAGGTCGGTATCGCCCCGAAAGCGGCCAGCTCGTCCACCAGGGTCCAGTGCGAGGTGGCCTTGTAGCCGTTTAAGAGGCCGGCCGCGCCCAGGATGAACGAGCCGGTGCACACGCTGGTCACCCACGTCGCCGTGGCCCCGACCCGGGCGACCCAGTCGAGGATGTCGGGCTGGCGAAGCTGGGCGAACACGTTGCTCGTGCCCGGCACGCACAGGATGTCGGCGCTTCGCACTTCCTCAAAGGTGGCCGTGGGCACGATATGCAGCTCGGCCGGGGAGCGGCTTTCGGCCCGCACCGGGTTCTTGTCGCGCCAGACATAGTCCATGGTGAACCGGCCCGAAGCGCCGAGCACCGTGGCCGGGCCGATCATGTCCTGGGCTGTGAGGCCGTCAAAGAGCAGAAAGGCGATATGGGGCTTGCCGGGCTCGCGTTTGGCCGGACCGGACGCCCCCGTCGGGGCGGCGGCCATGGCCGGGGCGACGCCCACGCTCGCGGCGGCGGCCAGGCCCAGGCAGGCCAGGGAGAAATGGCGGCGATTCATGAAACCTCCTTGGATGATCGCTTTCCCCTGGTCTACGCCGCCGCCGTTTTCCCGAAAGGGGCTTGCCGGCCAATCGTCGCCGGAATATTGCCAGATGCCGGCTGCCCGCGATCCGGCGGAAACCATCATGCCCACATCCCCTACGCCCCATCGCCTGGCCATCCTGGCCCTGCCCGGATTCGTGCCCTTTGACCTGGCCATCCCCCAGGCGCTTTTCGCCCAAACCCGCCTCCCGGACGGGAGCAAGCCTTACGAGGTGTTCCTGTACGGCCCGGAAAACCCGGTCTGCAGTCAGGAGCATGTCCTAAACGGGGTCGCGCCCTTGGCGCGCCTGGCCGAGGCCGACACCGTGGTCATTCCCGGCATCCTGGAGCCCGAGGCCTTTGACGACGCGGCGGTGGGGCAGGCCTTGGGCCGGGCGGCGGCAGGGGGAGCGCGTCTGGCCTCCATCTGCACCGGGGCCTTCGTTCTGGCCGCCGCCGGGCTGCTCGACGGCCTGCCGGCCACCACCCACTGGGCCAAGACGGCCGACCTGGCCCGGTGTTACCCGAAGGTCGCGGTGCAGGCCGACGTTCTGTTCGTCGACAACGGCGCGGTGCTGACTTCGGCCGGGCTGGCTTCCGGCATCGACTTGTGCTTGCATCTGGTGCGCCAGGACTGCGGCGCGGCCGTGGCCGAACGGTGCGCCGAGTTTTTCGTGCTGCCGCTGGAGCGCGACGGCGGCTGCGCCCAGCGCCTGCGCCGCTTGGCCCCCGGTTCGGGCGACAGCCTTGCCGCCTTGCGGCTGTGGCTGCTCGAAAACCTCCATGTCGATCTCACCCTGGAGACCATGGCCGCCCAGGCCCGACTGAGTCCGCGCACGTTGCATCGCCGCTTTCGGGAGCAGCTCGGGGCGGCTCCCATGGACTGGCTGGCCCGGGCCAGAGTGCGACGGGCCCAGGCGCTTTTGGAGACCACGGCCCTGGGCGTGGAGGCGGTGGCGGCCGCCGTGGGCTTCGGTTCGGCCGCCGCGTTCCGGGAACGCTTTCGCCGGCTGGTGGGCGTATCCCCCACGGCTTGGCGCGGGACCTACGGGAGCGGCAAGGGGCCGGCGCGGTGACGCGGCGTTGGCGGAACCGTCGAATAGGCCGGCCTGCATGCCGCGTCGAATGGAATTTTTCCGGATACGGGCTTGAAATGGCGTTGCTGGACCGATAGGGTAACGAGGGGGCGGGTTGCCGGTCGGTGAATAACCGGTTGTGTTTGGGCGAAATGATTTGCGACAATGTCATTGCAATGGAAGAGCAATTATCGTTGCAAGGAACGAATCCAGACAATCGTCAGCATTCTTTCGCTACTGCAAGGTATTATCGCCAGGATTTATGTTATTTAGAGAGGCTTGCCGATGCGTTCCAGTCTTCATGTCGTGTTCGCCGGTATCGCGCTGAGTTGCGCCCTGGTCGTGGGCTGCGGCGGCGTGCTGTTGATGTTGCGCTCCGGCCAGATCGAGGAGGCCGGCAAGGACCTGGATCGGCTGTCCTTTGTCCTGGCCAATCAGACCGCTCTGGCCTTTCAGGAGCTCAACAGCAAACTTTCCGACGCGAAAATGCAGTTGGAAAGCGACTGGACGATCTGGCCGAGCGACGAGGAAAAAATCCACGACATCCTGCGGGCCAACTTTCGCGGCCTGCTCCAGGGCCAGGCGCTTCTCGCCTTTGACGCCGACGGCCGGATGCGCGGCCATTCCCGGGAATGGCCCACGCCGCGCATCCTGGTGGCCGACCGGGAATATTTCACGGCCCAGAAAACCGGGGACGGCGACTTCCTTTTTATCTCCGAATCGCTGCGCAACCGGGTCAACAACGCCTGGATGATCAGCCTGTCGCGCCGCATCGACACCCCCTCGGGGGTCTTTGCCGGCGTGCTCATGGCGGCCATCGACGTGCAGTATTTTCTCGACATCTACACCTCGCTCAAGCTGCCCGCCGACGCCAGCATCATCCTGCGTCGGGACGACGGCGTGACCTTGGCCGCCTATCCTCCACCGGATCGCCTGCCCGGCGACGGCGCGCCCTGTCCGCTTCCCAGCGACAGCATCAGCCATTCCAAGGCCGTGCCGGGCTTTTCCATGTCGGTGTGCCTGTCTTTGCCCATGGAAAGCGTGCTGCAGCGCTGGACCCGGGCGGCCTGGCTTCTGGGCCTGGGCACGGCGGCGGCCGTGGCCGGCATTCTGGTTTTGTCGCTGGCCCTGGCGGCCAAGCTGCGTCGCGAGTGGGAGGCGGCCCGGCGGCAACAGGCCGAACTTGAGGAACTGGTGGCCGTCCGTACCGCCGCTCTGCAGGAACTGCTGGCCTTCAACCAGGCCGTTCTTGAGGCCTCGCCCCTTGGCATCGGCGTGTACCACCGGGACGGGCAATGCGTTTCGGTCAACGCCAGTTTCTGCCGCATCGTCGGCGGCGACAAGGACGCGCTTCTGGAGCAGAATTTCCATACCTTGCCGTCCTGGCAGGGCAAGAGCATCCTGCCCCAGGTTCTGGAAACCCTGGAGACCGGCCGGACGTTTCACGACGAAGTGCGGGTGGTTTCCACCTTTGGCAAGACGTTCTGGCTGGAGTGGCGTCTGACCCGTTTCCTGCGTGGCGGCCAGGCGCATATCTTGCTGCTCATCGACGACGCGACCGAGCGCAAGCAGGCCGAGGACGAACTGCGTCAGGCCAAGCATCAGGCCGAGGCGGCCAGCCGGGCCAAGTCCGCTTTCCTGGCCAACATGAGCCATGAGCTGCGCACGCCGCTCAATGGCGTGGCCGGCATGCTGGAACTGCTGCTGACCACCGCCCTCGACGCCGAGCAGCAGGAGTACGTGGTCGCGGCCCTCAAATCGACCCGGCGCTTAAACGACCTGCTCTCCGACATTCTCGATCTGTCACGTATTGAGGCCGGCAAGCTGGTCCTGCGCGCCGCTCCCTTCGAGACGGCCAACCTGCGCGACGCCATCATGGAAGTGTTCTCCCTGGTGGCCCGAGAGAAGGGGCTTGTCCTGGAATTTACCCTGCACGAAGGCCTGCCGTCGCGCATTGAGAGCGACGAGGCCAGGTTCGTGCAGATCCTGTTCAATCTCGTGGGCAACGCCATCAAATTCACGGGCCTGGGCTTTGTCCGGGTGGACCTGTGGAGCCTGCGCCCCAGGGCGGACGGGCGCACGCCCCTGGTCTTTTCCGTGGCCGACACCGGGGCGGGCATCCCGGACGGCCGATTGCGGGAGATCTTCGAGCCTTTTGCCCAGGGCGATCATCCCCAGCAGCAACCTCGCCTTGGCGTGGGGCTGGGGCTGTCCATCGTCAGTCGGCTGGTCGCCCTGCTCGGCGGAGAGCTGGCCGTGGACAACTCCCCGGGCGGCACGACCGTGTATTGCTGCCTGCCCGTGGTCGTTGCCGCCGGCACGCCGCCGGTGGCCGGACTCCCGGAGGCTTTGGCCGCGCCGCCGGCTCGCCCGGCCCTAAAAAACGGCCGACCGGTGGTGTTGCTGGTGGAGGACGACGCCATCAACCGCCTGGCCGCCCGGCAATATCTGGAGAAGCAGGGCGTTGCCGTCCTGTCCGCCGTCACCGGCCTGGAGGCCCTGGACATTCTGGCCCGGGAGAGCGTGGACGTGGTGCTCATGGACGTCCATCTGCCCGAGCTTGACGGGGTGGCGGCCACGCGCCGCATCCGGACCGCGCCGGAGTTCGCCCGGCTGGCCGGACTGCCCATCGTGGCCATGACCGCCTACGCCATGGCCGGCGACAAGGAAAAGTTCCTGGCGGCGGGCATGGACGACTACATTGAAAAGCCTCTCGACCTGGCCCGTCTGGCCCGGATGGTGGCGGAGCTGACCGTTTCGGGACGACGGGTCTAGTGTTGCGGTCCTTACAGTATTCGATACTGCTTTTTAATAAAATACATGGTGCGCGTGCGTTGCCGCGAGACGCCGTCTGCGCTTTTCCTGGACGCGACCCGAGCCTGGATACCGCCGTTGCGCCGCCGCCGCGTTCCTGGGCGTCTCGGCGCTGGCCCTGGCGGCGGCCCGAGGGCCAGGCCGCCTTGGGGCGGGGAGGGGAAAGGAGTCCTCTTTTCCCGTAGTTTTTACTGTTTTGCCGTAAATCAGGAGGTCTGTCCCGAAGGGATTTTTCGAAATCTCCGGCCTGCTGAAATCTAATATCCTAGATTGATGAGCGTATTTGAAGAAAACGACTGAGCCGGCGGTTTGGCACGCGATTTGGAATATAAAGAGGCAAGAGCAAAGTGATACCTCCCTATCATTTTGACCTCTCCTTCATCTCCTGCGCGGGGGCTCATCCGAGCCCCCCTTTTTTTGGGAAACGCCGGCGCGCCCCTGGAGAATGCAAGCCGCATAGGCTACCTACACCCCCATGTGGCTGAAAAAGATCTTCACCCCGCTGGCCTTGCCAATCCATTTTTTCGCCGCCGCCATTTTCCTCGGGGCCGGCCTCTTGTGCCAGCCCATAAGCTGCTCCGGGGAGCCGGTTTCCTTTCTCAATGCGCTTTTTACCGCCACCTCCGCCGCCTGCGTCACGGGGCTGGCCGTGGTCGACACCGGCACGGCCTACAGCCGCTTCGGGCACACCGTCATCCTGGCCCTGATCCAGCTCGGGGGCCTGGGCATCATGACCTTTTCCACGCTCATCTTCTATCTCTGGCGACGCCGGGTGTCCCTGGCCGACCATATCGCCGTGGGCCAGAGCCTGCTCCATGACGCTTCCTTCCACCTGGGTCGTTTTCTGGTGCGCATGGCCGCAGTCACGGCCTTTATCGAGGCCGTGGGAGCGATTTCCCTCTACGCCTTTGATCCCGTGGGCTTCGCCCCTTTTTCCGCCGTGTTCCATTCGGTCTCGGCCTTTTGCAACGCCGGTTTCGGGCTAAGGCCCGACAATCTCGTGGCCTATGCCGAAAACCCCGGGGTCAACCTCGTGATCATGTGGCTCATCGTCAGCGGCGGCCTGGGATTTGCCGTGCTCATCGAAGGCTACCGGGCGGCCAAGGACCGGCTGCTCCGATTGGCCGGCGCGGCTTCGGGCCGGCGGCCCCTGGCCCTGTCCTGGCAGGCTCGCACGGTGTTCGCCGTCTCCGCCTTCCTGGTTTTTGCCGGTGCGGCCATGATCGCCTGCGGCGAGTTCCTGGGCGGCCGCTACGGCGAGTTGTCGCTGCTCGACAAGACCATGGCCGCGCTGTTCCAGTCCGTCACCTGCCGCACGGCCGGATTCAACACCATCGACATCGGCCGCATGGCCGACGCCTCCCTGGTCATCATGATCCTTTTGATGTTCATCGGCGGCTCGCCGGGTTCCTGCGCCGGCGGGGTCAAGACCACCACCTTCCAGGTGCTGGCGGCTTTCGGTCGGGCCAAGATGTTCGGCCGCAAGCAGGCGGTGGTCGGGCGCTACGCCGTGGACGACGACACCGTGGACCGGGCCGTGACGCTGACCATCTTCGCTCTCGGGCTGGTGCTGGTCTCGGTGCTGCTCATGTGCTTCACCGAGGGCGCGGTGGCTCCCCATGTGGAAGCCGGCGGACGGTTTCTGGAAATCCTTTTCGAAGTGGTGTCGGCTTTCGGCACGGTGGGCCTGACCACGGGCATCACCCCCAGTCTCACGCCGGCCGGCAAGCTGGTCATCATCATGCTCATGTTCGTGGGCCGGCTGGGGCCGATTCTCTTCCTGTCGGTGCTTCAGGGTTTCGAGGAGCCCCGGCGCTACCGGTGGCCCGAACAGGGCATGATGATCGGATAACGGTTTTTCCGGCCGGGCGCGGCGCGCCGGTCGGGCGGAGGGAGCGCATGGCCGAGGAACGGATCTGCATCATCGGACTGGGCAAGTTCGGGTTTCATCTGGGCCGGTGCCTGATGGAACTCGGGCGCGAGGTGCTTGGCGTCGACGGCGACGGGGACAAGGTCAAAAACGCCCAGAACGTCTTTACCCAGGTCTACCAGCTCGACGCCCGGGACAAAAAAGCCCTGGAGCAGATCCATGTGGACGAAATGTCTCATGTGGTGGTTTCCGTGGGCCATTCCATGGAGGCGAGCATCCTCATTTCCCTCTACCTCAAGGAACTCGGCGTGCCCCAGGTCTGGGTCAAGGCCATTTCCACGGACCACGAGAAGCTGCTGCACAAGATCGGCGTGGACAACGTGTTCATCCCCGAGCGCTTTGCCGCGAAAAACATGGCCCACCAACTCGCCAGCCCCGGGCTGATCGAGTATCTGCCCATGGACAAGGACGTGGCGCTCAAGGAGATCGGCATCGACGACTGGGCCGGCCGGACCCTGCGCCAGCTCGATCTCACCAACAAGCATCAGGTCCAGGTCATCGCCCGCAAGCGGGCCGGCGAGGACCATTATTCGTTCATCCCCCGGGCCGACGAGGAACTGGGCCAGGGCGACAAGCTCGTCATCGTCGGCCGCGAGGATCGGCTGGCCCGGCTGCGTCCCTGACGGCCGGCCGGAAGGCCGGCTTGCCAAACGGCGCGGCATTGTTTAAAGGCCGCCTCCCCCCGCAATAAACGCCGCCCCCTGGCGGCACGGCATATCGCGGCGCGCCGTTGGTCCTTTCCGGGACCGACGCCAAGCCGCGCCGGCATCCTGGAGGTCCCATGCGTTTTGTCGACGAAGCCTGGATTGTG
>JAEZEM010000369.1 GCA_023417745.1 Pseudomonadota bacterium | reverse complement strand
CGGTCAAAAGCGCGTTCCAGAAGGCCAGGTATTCGTCTTTATCCATGGGGCAGTTGAGATAGTCGCCTTCGCCATCCTGCCAGCGCGAGGCCCAGAAGGCCTTGTCCATGTCCACGGATTCGGTGGTTATGATGGGGGCGATGGCGTCGTAGAAATAGAGCCCCTCGCCGCCGATGGTCTCCTGCAGGCTGGCCGCCATCCGCTCCGAAGCCAGGGGGCCGGCCGCGACCACGATGGCCTCGAAGCCGGCCAGGGCCGGGTCGGCCAGGCCCATGATCTCGCGGCGGACAAGGGTCACCAGCGGCTCGGCCTCGATGCGGGCGGTCATGTTTTCGCTGAAGCGGTCGCGGTCCACGGCCAGGGCCTTGCCGGCCGGCACGGCGGTTTCCCGGGCGGCGGTGATGATCGCGCTGCCAAGCTCGGCCATCTCGACCTTGAGCAGGCCCACGGCCGTCACCGGCTCGTCGGAGCGCAAGGAGTTGGAGCACACGAGCTCGGCCAGCCCGGGAAGCACATGGGCCGGGGAATAGAGCGTAGGCTTGCATTCGAAAATCGTCGAGGCGACGCCGGCCCGGGCCAATGCCAAAGCGCATTCGCACCCGGCCAACCCGCCGCCAATAATACCAATAGCCATGACTATTTTACTCCCTTCTCAACATATGGGGGGTCCGGGGGCCTCAGGCCCTCGGCCGCCGGAGGCATCTTCCTTCCCGTCAACGCCCCTGCGGCGTAACCGCCCCCGCCGTCACATGCCGATTCTGGCTGTTCCAGAGGTCGCGGTAGACGGCGCAGCGTTTGAGCAGTTCGGCGTGGGGCGCGAAATCCACGGCCCGGCCGGCGTCCAGGACGAGGATGGCGTCGGCTCCGGCCAGCATGGACAGGCGGTGGCTGATGATGACGGTGGTGCGTTGCCGGCCGATGCGGGCCATGTTGTCCTGGACGATGGCTTCGGACTCGGCGTCGAGCGCGCTGGTGGCTTCGTCGAGGATGAGGATGCGCGGATTGGCCAGAAGCGCCCGGGCGATGGCCAGGCGTTGGCGCTGGCCGCCGGACAGGTTGGAGCCGTTTTCTTCAAGGGGCGTGTCGTAGCCGCGCGGCAGGCGGCGGATGAATTCCTCGGCGCCGGCCAGCCTGGCCGCCCAGACGACCTCTTCCAGGGCGGCCGTGGGCCGGGCCATGGCGATGTTGTCGCGCACCGTGCCGGTGAAAAGAAAGCTTTCCTGCAGGACCACGCCGATTTGGCGGCGCACGTGGGCGAGGTCGAGTTCGCGCAGGTCGTGGCCGTCCAAGCGCAGGCTGCCGTCGGTGGGCAGGTATAATCCCTGGAGCAGCCGGGCCAGGGTCGATTTGCCCGAGCCGCTGCGCCCGGCCACGCCGATCATGGCTCCGGCGGCGAACCGGGCCGACACGCCGGACAGGGCGGCCGGGGCGTCGGAAGCCTGGCCGTAGCGGAAGGTGACGTGGTCCAGGACCACTTCGCCGGCCAGGGTCGGACGCAGGCCTTCGCCCGAGCCGGCCCGTTCGGGCGGCTCGTTCATGATGGCGGCCAGCATTTTTACGGCCAGGGCCTTTTCCTGGTATTCCTGGAGCAGCGAAACGAATTGCACCAGGGGCTGGGTGACGCGGCCGGCCAGCATCTGGAAGGCGATGAGCGCCCCGACGGACAGGCTGCCGTCAAAGACCAGGGACACGCCGATCCAGGGGATGCACAGGATCATGACCTTTTCCAGGAACCCGACTCCGGCCGTGGCCGCGTTGCCGATTTTGCCCACGCCAAAGCGCATGGCCACGGCCCGGGCGGCGGCGTCGTCCCAGCCGCGCCGCCGGGACGGCTCAAGGGACAGGGCCTTGACCGTCTCCATGCCGCGAATGGTTTCGACCAGATAGGACTGGCGCTCGCCCTCGGCGGCGTAAAGCGCGGCCAGACGCTTGCGGAAAAAGGGGATGATGACGGCCAGGAGCAGCCCGAGGGCCAGGCTCAGGGCCAGGACCAGGAAGGTGAGTTGCACGCTGTAGAGAAAAAGGACCGGGATGAAGACCACCAGGGCCGCGCCGTCAAGAAGGGTGAAAAAGAGCTTGCCGCTTAAAAATTCCCGAATCTTGTCGGCCTGCTGCATGTGCTGGATGAGCACGCCCACCCGGCTGTGGCCGAAAAACCGCAGGGGCAGGGCGGTTAAGCGGGCAAAGGTGCGGGCGGCCACCCGCACGTCGATGCGGGCGGCGGCGTGGAGCAGCACGATGCCGCGCAGGTAGGAAAAGCCGGCCTCGAAGGCCAAGGCGGCCAGCATCCCGAAACTGAGAACCTGCAAGGTGGCCAGGCCCTTGTGGGTGAGCACCTTGTCGATGACGATCTGGAAATAGATCGGCATGGCCAGGGCCAGGGCGTAGAGCATGAAGGCGGCAATGGCGGCGTCGGTGAATTCCTTGCGGCAGCGCAGAATTTCCGGGACGAACCAGGCCAGGCCAAAGGGCTGGTTTTCGTCGGTGAGGCGGCGCTTGCGTTTGAGCAGCAGCGTCTGGCCGTCCCAGCGTTCGGCCAGCTCGGCCACGGGCAAGGGGGCACGGCTGGGCGGCAGCCTGGTCGGGTCCACCACGTCAAGGATGGCCCGGCCGTCTTCCTGGCGGCAGCCGGCGGCGACCAGGGCCGCGCCGTCCCGTAAGAAAAGGATCACCGGATAGGCTCCGGCCAAGAGCGGCAGCTCGGCCGGGGTCAGGCGGCGCAGCTCGGCTTTCAGGCCCGAGGCGGCGGCGATGGCGCAGAGCTCGGTCGGCGTGGGTTCGGCGGCGGCGAAACCGTGCTGCGCGGCCAGGCTTTCGTGGGCCAGGGGCAGGCCGTGGTGGCGGCCGACCAGAGCCAGGGCGCGCAGTCCGGCCCGGGCCAGGGTCGGGAGCGCGACGACGGTGACGCCGCCGTGGCTTTTCTCGAAACTTTCGCGGTCGACCTCAAAGGAACCCGGGGTCTGGGCCAGGGGGTCGGCCACGCGCGCGATGAAACCGTCTGGCGTGTCGCGCACGCCAAGGACCACCACGCTGTTGCCGTTGGAAAGGACGCACAAGAGCGGAAAACGGCCCAGGGCGGCCATGGCCGGGACGTCCAGGCGCTCGACGCGGGCGGTCAGGCCCGCGCCGGCGGCCAGGGCGAGCAGGACGTCGAGGTCCGGCTCGGCCGCGCCGAGGCCGAGACGGTCGGCGGCGGCGGCCGGGTCGAAGGGCAGGCCGTAGGCGTCGGCCACGGCCTTGAGGCAGGTCAGCGCTGTCTGCATGGACCCTCGTCGCTCGGGGCGGCTGGCGGTCGGATCAGGTTGGATCGGATCGGGGTCCGGTGTAGGGCAAATGCGGCCGGGCGGCAACAATGCCGCCGCAGCCTTGCCCTTTGTCCTTGGCGGGCGTAGAGAATTGCTTTCATCAACCCTTCCAGGGAGCACAAGGCGTATGAACGTGCTGATTGTCTACTACTCGCTCTATGGGCATGTGGCGGCCATGGCCCAGGCCGTGGCCGAAGGCGTGCATCAGGTTCCGGGCATGACCGCGACCCTGCGCCGGGTTCCCGAGACCCTGTCCGCAGAGATCATCGGGAAAATGGGCGCGACCGAAGCCCAAAAGGCCCTGTCCGACGTGCCGACCTGCACGCTGGAAGAGCTGGAGGCGGCCGACGCCATCGTCTTTGGCACGCCTACCCGCTTCGGCAACATGTGCGGCCAGATGCGCCAGTTCCTGGATTCCACCGGCCAGATCTGGATGCGCGGCGGGCTGGTCGGCAAGCCGGGCGGCGTTTTTTGCTCCACGGCCACCCAGCACGGCGGCCAGGAGACGACGCTGATGTCGTTTATCCAGACCCTGCTCCACCAGGGCATGATCGTGGTCGGCCTGCCCTACGCTTTTGCCGGCCAGATGCGCCTGGACGAGATCACGGGCGGCTCGCCGTATGGCGCGACCACCATCGCCGGGGGCGACGGCTCGCGGATGCCGAGTGAAAACGAGCTTGAAGCGGCACGCTTCCAGGGCCGGCACATCGCCGACGTGACCCGCCGGCTGCGCGCCTAGGGCTGCGCCTGTCGCGGCGCGTCCTGGCTGAATCGTGTCGTGAAAAAAGGCACGAGCTTCTTTTTTGACGCCCTCGCAGGCCTTTACACGGCCGGTAAAAAGCGTCACAGAAGGCTATGGCCTCTGCAAACTCGTGCCTTTCCGGAGACGACGTGAGCGCCTCGCATCAAAAATTCGCCTGCCGCGGCGAGGCCCCCGTGGAAAACGGACTGGGCGGTCGTCCGCCCCGCCTGCTCATCGTCGAGGACGAGCGGGTGCTGGCGCTCGACCTCAAGAACATTCTGCGACGCCTGGGCTACACCCTGGCCGGGGCCACGGCTTCCGGGGTCGAGGCCGTGGAGCTGTGCGAGGCGCTTCGCCCGGACCTCGTGCTCATGGACATCTTTCTTGGCGGGGAAATGGACGGCGTGGAAGCCGCCTGCGTCATCCAGACCGAGTGCGACATCCCGGTCATCTACCTCACCTCCCACACCGACCAGGTGACCCTGCAACGGGCCAAGCGCACCGCGCCCTACGGCTACGTGCTCAAGCCCGTGGATGAGAACTGGCTGCGCACGGCCGTGGAAGTGGCCCTTTTCAAGCACCACACCGAGCAGGAGCTTAAGCGCAGCGAAAAGCGCTACCGCGAGCTTTTCAGCGCCATGCTCAATGCCTTCCTGCTGCTGCGCCACTGCCCCGGCAGCGAGAAAGGCCAGGATGATTTCGAGATTCTCGGGGCCAACCCGGCCTTCGAGCGGGCCACCTCACTGGTGTGCGACGAGATCGTCGGCCACACCCTGCGCCAGACCCTGCCCGGCATCGAGCCCTTCTGGATCGACACCCTGGCCGCCGTGGCTATAAGCGGCCGGCCGGTGCGGTTTGAAAACTACCTGTCCGATCTCAACATGTATTTCCTGGCCCAGGCCTACAGCCCTCAGCCCGGGCAGGTGGCCGTGGCCCTGGAAGACGTCACCGAACGCAAGCGCGGCGAAGAACGGCTGCGCTACCGCACCTTCCACGATGCCTTAACCGGCCTGCCCAACCGGGCGCTGTGCCTGGACCGCATCGCCCGGGCCATCGAACGGGCCAAGCGCCGTTCCAACTACGTGTACGCCCTGTTTTTTCTTGATCTCGACCGGTTTAAGCTCGTCAACGACAGCCTGGGGCATCTGGCCGGCGACGGGCTGTTGCGCCGGGTGGCCGACCGGCTGCGCCGGGAGGTGCGCCAGCTCGACACCGTGGCCCGGGTGGGCGGAGACGAATTTGTGGTGCTGCTGGAGGAAATCGCCTCGCCGGGCGACGCCCTGCGCATCGTCAAAGCCGTGCGCGAGCGCTTGCGCGTGCCCTTCGTGGTGGAAGGCCGGCAAATCTACGTCACGGCCAGCCTTGGCGTGGTGCTCGGGCCGGCCGATTACGAACGCCCCGAAGAGCTGCTGCAAAACGCGGCCATCGCCATGAACGCGGCCCGGTCGGCCGGGTGCGGCCGGGTGCGGGTGTTCGACTGGTCCATGCGCGAGCGGGCCGAGCGGGTCATGGACCTGGAGACCAACATGCGCGAGGGCTTGTCGCGCGACGAATTTGTGCTGCACTACCAGCCCATCCTGGACCTGGCCACCAAGCGCCTTCGCGGGGTGGAAGCCCTGGTGCGCTGGCGGCGGCCGGGCGGGGAGCTTATTCCGCCTGGGGAGTTTATTCCGGCCGCCGAGCAAAGCGGGCTGATCATTCCCCTGGGGGCGGTGGTCCTGACCGAGGCCTGCCGGGCTTTGGCCCGGTGGCGGGCCGGCAGCCTGGGGGATTGCCCCTTTTTCATGGCCGTCAACCTCTCGGCCCGGCAATTCACCCAGCCCGATCTGGTCAAGCAGGTGGTCACGACCCTTCGTCGGGAAGCCATGGCGGCGGCCGACCTCAAGCTCGAAATCACCGAAAGCGTGCTCATGGAGCACCCGGAATCGGCCATGCTGAAGCTGCGGGGCCTGCGGGAACTGGGCGTTTCCATCGGCATCGACGACTTTGGCACCGGCTATTCGTCCCTGTCGTATCTCCAGCGCTTTCCCCTCGACACCCTCAAGGTGGACCGGGCCTTTGTCTCGGGCATGGAAGAGCAGGGCAATCGGGTCATCGTGCGCTCGGTGGTGAGCCTGGCCCACAACCTGGGCTACGACGTGGTGGCCGAGGGCATCGAGACGGCGGCCCAGCTGGACGACCTGTCGCAGCTTGGCTGCGACATGGGCCAGGGATTTCTTTTTGCCCGACCCATGGAAGAGCGGGGCATCGTGGAGCTGCTTGGCCGGCATTCCCCGCCCGCCTTGACTTGACGAGGCGATTGGGCAAGGATTTGACCATTCGGCGCGGTGTCTTGCCCCACGCGCCAACGGGAGACACGGCATGCTCGTAGCCGACCTCATGACCAGCCAGTTGCGCTGCCTCAAGGAAACCGACAGCCTGGCCGACGCCGTGGCGGCCATGCAGGAACTGTTCATCCGCCACATCCCGGTGCTGGACGCCGACGGCCGACTGGCCGGGCTGGTCACCCAGCGCGACGTCCTGTCCCTGGAACATAAAAAGGATCCCGGCACGCCGCTTCGCGACATCATGCGCACCGACGTCGCCACGGTTGCCCCGGACACGCCGCTGCGCACCGCGGCCGAGACCATGATTTTCCACAAGTACGGCTGCCTGCCCGTGGTCGACTCGGGCAATCTCGTCGGCATCATCACGGAAACCGATTTTTTAAAGCTCGCCATTTTTCCCGTCGCGCCCCGGCGCGAGGGATAGGCGACGACAAGGACGCCGCCCATGTCCCTGCCCCGCGCCATCGTCCTGTGCCTGGCTCTGACCGTTCTCGCCGCCGCCCCGGCCCGGGGGGCCGGCCAGTCCCTTAGCCTTGGGGCGTACAAGGAGCTGCGCAACGACTACGTCAAGGTCACGGACATCAAGGAGCGGGAGCGCACCGAAGAACGCTACATGGACGCCGGCGGCAAGGTGACTCTGCAAAAGGTGCCCTACAAGGAAGTGCTGGTCACGGCCGAACTGGCGCAAAAGCCGCCCAGCAGCATGGACTCCATGTTCGGCGGCGAGACCAATCAACCGTTTTTGCGCATCTGCATGGCCCCCTTTGACGCGGCCGGCAAGGCCCTGGACGAAACCTGCCAGGCGTTCAAGTTCCAGAGTTTCGTGCGCGGCAATATCGGCACGACCACTTTCCGGTTGGAGCCGGGCGCTGCTCGCTACGAATTCCACATGATCCAGCCTCAGGGCGACAAAGGATCGGCCATCAAGCTCTGGGTTCCCACCAACTAAGTGTCTCGGGCGGCTCCGTTGCGTCGTGAAGCGGCGCATCGACCGGGCTGACCGCGCTTTTCGACTGTTTTTCCGTTTCCCGCCCCTCCGTCGCGTCACATGAGTGCGACCGCAATGGTTGCGTATCGTAACCGCCTTGCGTATCGTCCAACCACTCGAAATAGCAGTGGACGGAGCCGACCGCGCCCGCGCGCCCGGCCAAGGGGGCCTCATGACGCAACCCCGCATCCTCATCGTCGACAAGGACCCGGCCTCGGCCAAGGCCTTGGCCCGTCTGCTCGGCGAGCACGGCTACGAAGCCGTGGGGCCGGCGGCCTCCTGCCGCGAAGCTCTGGAGACCGTGGACCGGCTTCGGCCGGACATCGCCGTGCTGGAGCTGCTCCTTACCGGGGCCTGCGACGGTCTGGACGCGGCCGAGTTGTTGCGCGAAGGCCACGGCATTCCGGTCATCCTGCTGGCCCCGGGCGGCAATGCGGGACTCACGGCTCGCCTCAAAAAGGCCCCGCCCTGCTGCTGCCTGTCCCTGCCCATCGACAGCCAAGCCCTGATCGTGGCCATTGAGAGCAGTCTGGCCCGTAAGCGGGCCGAAGAGGCGTTGCGCCAAAGCGAGGCCCGCTCCCGGGCCATTTTCGTCGCTTCGCCCACCGCCCTGTGCCTGGTGGACGGCCACAACGACGTGGCCGACGCCAATCCGGCCGCCACCCGGCTGTTCGGCCACTGCGCCGAGGCCTTGCGGGGCCAGCCGGTGCAGGATTTTTTTGCCGCTCGCGACGCGGGCACGCTGCTTTCCGTCATCGACGCGGCGGCCAACGGCGAGGTCGGCCATGTGCGCCTAAGCGGCCTGCGCCCCGAAGGCGGGGTGTTCCCGGCGGCCGTGGCCGCCTCGCCCCTGCCCGACGCGGCCGGGGGCGGCCAGGTGCTGCTCGAAGTGCGGCCCTGCCAGATCCAGGGGGCGCGGCCCGATGTGCCGGAAATCGACCTGGGCCTTTCGGCCGAGGGCTTTTGCGTCATCGACGCCGAGGACCAGCTGCGGTTTTTAAACGCCAGCGCCGCCCGCATGTTCGGGATGCCGGGGCTGCCCGAACCGGGCACGCCGCTCTCTGCCGCGCTGCCCCAGGAGTTGGCCGCCTCCCTGGCCCGAGACGCCTCCCGGGTCATCGCCTGGAACGAGCCGGTGAAAAAGGAAACCACCTTCGCCATCGGCGGCCAGGACAAGACCCTGCTGGTGTCGCTTTTTCCCATGGGCCTGGACGAATCCCGGCGTCTGGCCGGCGGCATCGTCACGGACATCACCGACCGCAAGCAGCTCGAAAGCCAGCTGGCCCACATGGCTTTCCACGATCCCCTGACCAACCTGCCCAACCGCAGCCTGTGCCTGGACCGCATCCGCCAGGCTTTGGAGCGCTCCAAGCGGCGCGACAACTACCAGTACGCCGTCATTTTCCTGGACCTCGACCGCTTCAAGATCGTCAACGACAGCCTGGGCCACCATGTGGGCGACCGGCTCTTGGAGAGCGTGGCCCGGCGGCTTCGCGAATGCGTGCGCAGCCTGGACACCGTGGCCCGCCTGGGCGGCGACGAGTTCGTGGTGGTCCTGGAGGAGACCGGCTCGTACCGGGAGGTGGTGCGCATCGTCAAACGCATCCGCGACGCCATGAGCGAGGTGTTTCCGCTGTCCGGCCACGACGTCCACGTTTCGGCTTCCATGGGCATCGTGGTCAGCCCGGCCATCTACGACAAGCCCGAGGAGCTGCTGCGAAACGCCAACATCGCCCTGCACCGGGCCAAGGACGAGGGGCGCAACCGCTTCAAGGTCTTCAACACCCGGATGCTCGAAGACGCCATTCGGCTGATGGACCTGGAGAGCGACCTGCGGGCGGCCCTTAAACGCGGCGAGTTCTATCTCGACTATCAACCCATCCTGGCCCTGCGCGACCGGCGGGTGACGGGCTTTGAGGCCCTGGTGCGCTGGCGGCGGCCGGGCAAGGGCATCGCGCCGCCCGGGGAATTCATCCCGGTGTGCGAGGACACGGGGCTTATCGTGCCGCTGGGGCTGTGGGTCTTAACCGAAGCCTGCCGCACCATGGCCTCCTGGCAGGCCCGTTTCCCGGAGACGGCCGGCATGTCCATGAGCGTCAACCTCTCGGCCAAGCAGCTGTCCCAACCGACCCTGGTCGAGGACGTGGAACGCATCCTGCGCGACACGACCATGGACCCCCGGTCGCTCAAGCTGGAAATCACCGAAACGGTGATCATGGACAACCCGGAAGTGTCGATCCTGCGCTTAAAGCGCCTCAAAGCCCTGGGCGTGCGCCTGTCGGTCGACGATTTCGGCACGGGCTATTCGTCGCTGTCCTATTTGCAGCGTTTCCCCATCGACACCCTGAAGGTGGACCGGGCCTTTGTCAGCGACCTGGACACCAGCGAGAACCGCAAGATCGTAGGCGCGGTGGTGGCCTTGGCCCACAGCCTGGGCCTGGACGTGGTGGCCGAGGGCGTGGAGCTGGAGACCCAGTCCGACGTGCTGACGGGCTTTGCCTGCGAGGCCGGCCAGGGATTTCTGTTCTCGCGTCCGGTATGCAAGGAGGACGTGGAGCGGATGTTCGGCAAGGGGGAGGGGGGATGAAGGGGCGGGGCGAAAGGGCCTCGGAAGACGGTCGCGCCGTCGATGCGGCCGATGCGCCGCAGCCTCGTGTTGCCGGGAAGGGGATGTGGGAGGCGTTTGTCGCGGCGGCGCAACAGTTCAGCCCGGATTTTATGGAGGAGAGAGAGCAGCCTGGGTGGCAGGAGCGGGATGAAAGTCGTGATCGTTCGCGCCTTTGTCAAGAAAACCCAGAAAACGCCCCGAAAGGAAATCCTGCTGGCCCTTAAGCGGGCCGAGGAGGTCATATGACCGCTACCTCTCTTGATGATCTCCACAAGCGTTGGCTTGATGATCCCGAATACCAAGAGGCTTACGACGCGCTGGAAGAAGAATTTAGTCTCGCGGCGGCTCTGATCGAGGCTCGGACCAGGGCCGGACTCTCCCAGGAAGAAGTGGCCAGACGCATGGATACCAAGCAGACCGTTATCGCTCGGCTGGAAAGCGGCCGTACCATGCCCTCCACCCGCACCCTGAAGCGCTTTGCCGACGCCACCGGCACAACCCTCAAAATCCGTTTCGATCCCCGCTCTCCGGCCTAAGCGCCCACAGAAACGCCACGCGATCAGGCGGTCCCAAGCGGCAAAGCCGCACGTGCTTACAGGAGCGCGGGCGGCTCTTTTCGGAGCCGCCCGCGTTGTCTCCTGTCCTCAGCCGCCCTGGGCTCATCCGATCCTCCCCTGCGGATGCGATTTGTGCCCTCCCGCAACCGGCCCAGGTGTTTTCTTGGCGCGTCCTGCTTTGTCAAACAGGCTGCCACTGCCCGCCTGGAAAGCGGCTGCGCCGAGCGGGCAGCCATGATCTGGCCAGCTTGAGGGAGGATGTTGAACAAGACGGCTGGTTGGAGTTGTACTTTGGCTCGGGCAAACCGGGGAGGGTAAAAGGCATGCGGAAGTTCATTTTGGTCCCACGGAGCCTTCCCCATGTCGTCGTGGGCGAGGTGGGCGAACAATCCCTCTGTATGCTCTGTGTGCTTCACAGCGCACAGGAATTGCCGCCAAGGGAGTATTTTCTGGTGTAACGCCTGCCCGCATCCCCTCCGGGCGTCGCCAGACTGCTCTAGCCGTGTTGGTCGCTGATCGCTTCCCGGATATCCTCTCTTCTACGGCCGACGACACCTGGAAAACGCGCTCCGTCCCCCGACGCTCCAAACGTTGTTCTTTCGATGCTCCCATGGCGGCGGCAACGCTGCTCTGTGTCTCGGCGTCTGTTTCATGGCGATCAATTGTTCGAACAAGAAACTATGCAGTTTTGGTTTGACAAAAGTATGGCCTCAAATTAGGACAAAAAATAGCTCAATTATCTTGTATTGTGCGGCGTCAATGTCGGGCGAGGAAGCGTGGGGTTGCCTCTTGCCGGCAACGAGAAGGTTTAACGAGGGATGTAGGCCATGAAAAATGTGCGGATGGCGTTGAAGATCGGCGGCGGGTTTGGGTGTCTCATCGTCATCGTTTTGGCCATAGGAACCTTGGGCCTTGTTTCCATGCGGGAGGCCAAAAACGACTCGGATTTGTTGGCGGAGCAATACCTCCCGGAAACGGCCGTGGCCAACGACCTTGAACGGTTGTTGCTGCGCACCATGTACGCCATGCGCGGCTATTCCCTGAGCGAACGCCAGGAGTATCGCGACCAGGCCAAGGCCGAAGTCGATCTGGTGCGCCAGGCGTTGGGCAAGGCCACGGCCCTGGCCGACAAATTCCCGGGGCTTGTGCGTCTGCGGGCCGAAGTGGGCCAGGCCAAGGACCGCACCAGCGCCTACTTCGCCCTGGCCGACGAAACCGAACGCAGCATCCGCGCCGAGGGCGAAGCCCGCAAAACCATGGACGCCGCCGCCGCTGATCTTACGGAAAGCATCGACACGTTGCTGCAAAACCAGAAGAAGAAACTGCAGACGGAAGTGCAGGCGGATGCCGCCTCGGCCGCCCTGGCCTCGCGGGCGTCTAAGCTGTTCGACTGCGAAGAACTGTACCGGATCATCGCCACCATCCGCTTGGACAATTTCAAGGCCCAGGCCACGCATAATCCCGCTCTGCGCAAGGAAGCCGTGGCGTTGTTCGACAAGGCGGCCCCTCTGGTGGAGCGCCTCGACGCGACGATACGCGACGCGGCCGACAAGAAGGAACTGCAGGACCTGCGACAAGGCTTGGCCGCCTACAAGGCGTCCTTGCTGGCTTTTGACCGGGAAGAGGCCAACCTCAAGGAACTCGACGGCAAGCGCAACAATGCCGCCGACGAGGTGCTGCACGGCGCAGTGGAGCTGGCCAAGGCTGGTCTGGACAACACCTCCCGGCTGTCCCACGAGGCGGCTTCCGGGTTGGGCACGACCTCCCTGGTCATGGTCATCGGCCTTGGCGCGGCCTTGGCCCTGTGTCTGGCCGTGGCCGTGGTCCTGACCCGGGCCGTCACCCGGCCGCTGCAAACGGCCGCCGCCTTTGCCGACAAGGTGGCCGGCGGCGATCTGGACGGCGAATTGGCCGTGCGCCAGGGCGACGAGGTGGGCCAGCTGGCCGACAGCTTGCGGGCCATGGTGGCCAACCTCAAGGAACGCATTGAGGAGGCCAACGCCCGGTCCGCCGAGGCCGCCGAGGAGGCCCGCAAGGCTCAGGAATCCATGGCTCAGGCCGAAGCGGCCCAGAGCGAGGCCACGGCCCAGCGCGACGCCATGCTGGCCGCCGCCGTCACCCTGGGCGAGGTGGCCCAGGCCACGGCCGCCGCTTCCCAGGAACTTTCGGCCCAGATCGAACAGGCCAGCCAGGGGGCCGGGACCCAGTCCGACCGGGCCGGCGAGACGGCCACGGCCATGGAGGAAATGAACTCCACCGTGCTCGAGGTGGCGAGAAACGCCTCCCTGGCCGCCGACACCGCCGAACAGGCCAAGGCCAAGGCCCAAAGCGGCAAGACCGTGGTGGACGGCGTGGTGGTTGACATTCGGCAAGCGCAGGACCGGGCCCTGGAATTGGAGCGCGACATGGAAACCCTCGGCGAACGGGCCAAGGGCATCGGGGCCATCATGAGCGTCATTTCCGACATCGCCGACCAGACCAACCTGCTGGCGCTCAATGCCGCCATCGAGGCGGCCCGGGCCGGCGAAGCCGGGCGCGGCTTCGCCGTGGTCGCCGACGAAGTGCGCAAGCTGGCCGAGAAAACCATGGTCGCCACCAAGGAAGTGGGCGAGGCCGTGGGCGGCATCCAGACCGGCGCGGCCACCAACGTGGCCAACGTCAAACGGACGGTGGAAGTCATTGAGCAGGCCACGGTCCGGGCGGCCCAGTCCGGCGAGGCCCTGGGCGAGATCGTAAACCTGGCCGACGCCGTGGCCAGCCAGGTCCAGTCCATCGCCACCGCTTCGGAACAGCAGTCGGCCACCAGCGAGGAGATCAATCGCAGCATTGAGGAGATCAACCGGATTTCCCTGGAGTCCTCCGACGGCATGCGCCAGTCGGCCCTGGCCGTTGGCGAGTTGGCCAACCAGTCCAGCGTGTTGACCCGGCTCATCGACGAAATGCGCTCCGGCTCCGGCGGCGCTTCTCGGGGCGGGCGGCCGGCGCTTTCGGCTTAAATCCGCCAATCGGCGGTTGTGCTCCCACCACAAAAGGCGGGCGGCCCCTTTCGGAGCCGCCCGCTTGTGTTTCCGTCATCCTGGTTTGTCGCCTAGTTCAAGAGCAATAACAGAAAAGCGCCGGTCGGCGTGACTACGGGGGTGGCGGTCGCGGCCGACTGGATGCGGTTGTTGTTCATTTCGGCCACGTACAGCACGCCGTCGGCGCTAAGGGCAACGCCCTGGGGATAGTTGAACTGCCCGTCGGCCCTGCCGGCCGCCGTGCCGCCGTAGCTCGTCCAGACGCCCTGGGCGGTGCGGACCTGGATGCGGTTGTTGTCGGCATCGGAGACATACAGCGTCCCGGCCGCGTCCACGGCCAGCCAGCAAGGGCTCTGGAACTGGCCAAGCCCGGTCCCGAACGAGCCGATGGTCGACCAGACGCCGGTCGTGCTCCGGATGCATAGGCGGTTGTTGTCCTTGTCGGCGACGTACAGCACGCCGGCGTTGACCGCCAGGCCGACCGGATAGGAAAACGCGCCGATGTCCGCGCCCGGGCCGTCGAGAATCGACCACTGCCCGGTCGTATCCCGGACCTGGACGCGCTTGTTGCCGGTTTCCGCGACGTAGAGGTTGCCGGCCGTGTCCAAGGCGATGCCGACCGGCATCAGGAATTGGCCCGGACCGGAACCCATTTCGCCCAGGCTCGACCAGTTGCCGGCGGCGTCGCGCTTGAGCACGCGGCCGTTGCCGGTGTCGGTCACATAGAGGTTGCCGGCGGCGTCCACAGCCGCGCCGCTGGGGACGAGGAAGTCGCCAAGGGACGTGCCCGCATTGGTTATGGCCGTCCAATTGCCGGAGGTGTCGCGGACCTGGAGACGGCTGTTGCCTTGGTCAACGAGGTACACGACGCCGGAGGCGGCTGCGGCCAGGCCGCAGGGGTCCTTGAAATAGCCAAGGGCGGCGCTGGAACTGCCCCAAATCAGGGGCCACACGCCCGACGTGCTGAGCGTGCCCTTGAAAATGCCGGTGTTGGCGGCGACGTAGATGTTTCTGGTCGTGTCCACGTACAGCGTCGTCAGGCCGCTGAACGTGTCGGTGCTGGTGGTCGTCCAATTGCCGGACGTGTCGCGAACCTGGATGCGGCCATTGCTGCTGTCGGCAACGTACACGTTGCCCGAGGGGTCCACGCCGATGCTCGTTGGCCAGTTGAATTTGCCTTTCTTGGCGCCGTAAGAGCCGTAGGCCGCCCAGGAACCGGTCGAGGCGGTCCGGATCTGGATGCGGTTGTTGCTGGTGTCGGCCACGTAGATGTTGCCGTCGGCGTCTGCGGCGATGCCGCGCGGCGATTTGAACAGGCCGACGCTTGTGCCGTAGGAACCATAGGCCGTCCAGTTGCCGGACGTGTCGCGCACCTGGATGCGGCTGTTGCCGGTGTCGGCCACATAGAGGTTGCCGGCGCCGTCCACGGCCACGCCGCGCGGCGTGGCGAACTGGCCGGTTCCGGTTCCGGCCGAGCCTGTCGTGGTCCAGCCGCCGGCTCCGTCGCCGATCAGGATGCGGCCGTTCACGCTGTCCGGGGCGTAGATCGTGCCCGAAGCGTCCACGGCGATCATGTTGTCCAGCTTGCCGACGCTCGTGTTCGGACCGGCAATGGTCGTCCAGACGCCGGCGCTGTCGCGCTTTTCGATCTCGTTGTAGGTCGTGTTGAGGATGTACAGCGTGCCGTCGCCCAGGACCACGGCGCTTGCCGCCGTTCCGGCGCCGTAGGTGAATTCGCTGGTGTTGACGGGAGCAAGGCGCGAAAATTCCAAGGTTTTTGCCATGCTCGCCGTCGCGCTCCAGACGAGGAGCATGGCGGCCGGCAATAGGCGGCACAGGACTTTTCTGGTCAACTGGGGCATGACGTCTCCCTCCGGCGTTGCGCCAATCAACGGGACATGGCGAAGTGGCCATGCTTTTCCCGGAAGGTGAAGGTTATCGTAGAAACGGCTTGAGGGATGTCACGGAATTTCCTGATTTTGCTGTAGTTGAATTCGGGGACGCCCCGAGCGCGGCCCGCTCAAAAGCCAAGCGGGCGGCCCCTTTCGGAGCCGCCCGCCTTATTTTTCTCTTCTCGCCAGCTTTAGGCTTCTTCGGCCATGAGCTTGCGGATGCGGTCCTTGAGTTCCCGCAGCCGGGCCAGGCGTTCGCTCAGCGCATCCTGCTTCTCCCGCTCCTTGGCCACCACGTCGGCCGGGGCGCGGGACACGAAATCCTCGTTGCCGAGCTTTTTTTCCACCACGGTCAGTTCCTTGACCGTTTTCACTTCTTCCTTGGACAGGCGCAAAAACTCCACGTCGAAGTCCACTGCGCCCGAAAGCGGCACAAAAAGCGCGCACGAGCCGCAGGCCGCCGAGGCCGAGGCCTTGGGCGCGGCCACGTCCGGGCCGGCCTCGAAACGCTCCAGCTTGGCCATGAAGCTGATCATGGCCGCGTTGGCGTTAAGCGAGGCGGCCTGGGCGGCGTCCTCGGCATGGACCAGGGCGGTCAGCTTCACGCCCGGATTGATGTTGAGCTCGGCCCGGATGTTGCGCACGCCGACGACCACCAGCCGCAGCAGCTCCATGGCCGCCTCGGCCTCGTCGCTGATGAGTTCGGTGCGCAGCGGCGGATAGGGAACCTTGGCCAGATTCGGTTCGGCCATGCCCGGCAGCTTGCTCCAGATTTCCTGGGTGACAAAGGGCACGATGGGATGCATGAGGGTCAGCGTCTCGGACAGCACGGTGAGGAGCACGCGCTTGGCCGCGCCCTTTTTCACTTCGTCGTCGCCGCCGAGGTCCACCTTGGCCATTTCCAGATACCAGTCGCAGAATTCGCGCCAGAAAAAGCCGTAGAGCTCCTGGGCCGCCTCGTTGAACTGGTAGCCCTCGATGGCCCGGGAGACCGTGCCCTTGAGCCGCTCCAGGCGCGAGAGGATCATGGCGTGGCACAGCCCGGCCTTGGCCGCCTGGGACAGCTCCATCTCCGGCGCGCCGTCGGCCACGTGCATCAGCGCAAACCGGGCCGCGTTCCACAGCTTGTTGATGAAGTGGCGGTAGCCTTCGATGCGCTCCTCGGCCAGCTTGATGTCGCGGCCCATGGCGGCGAAGGCGGCCAGGGTGAAACGCAGGGCGTCGGTGCCGTAGCGCTCCATCATGGCCAGGGGATCGATGCCGTTGCCCAGGGACTTGCTCATCTTGCGGCCCTCGGCGTCGCGCACCAGGGCATGGATGTAGACGTGCCTGAACGGCACTTCGTCCATGAAATGCAGGCCCATCATCATCATGCGGGCCACCCAGAAAAAGAGGATGTCAAAGGCGGTGCTTAATACCGAGGTGGGATAGAACGTGGCCAGTTCCTTGGTCTGATCCGGCCAGCCCATGGTGGTAAACGGCCACAGCGCCGAGGAGAACCAGGTGTCCAGGACGTCGGGGTCTTGGGTCAGGCGCGTGCTGCCGCAGGCCGGGCAGGCGGTCGGGGTCTCGCGGGAGACGACCAGTTCGCCGCAGGAATCGCAGGTCCAGGCCGGGATGCGGTGGCCCCACCAGATCTGGCGCGACACGCACCAGTCGCGGATGTTGTCGAGCCAGTCGTAATAGGTCTTGGTCCACTGGTCGGGCAGGATGACGGTGCGGCCGTCTTCCACGGCCTTTCGCGCCACCTTGGCCAGGGGGCCGGTCTTGACGAACCACTGCTTGGACACGAAGGGTTCGATGATCGTGCGGCAGCGGTAGCACTCGCCCACGTTGTGCTCGTAGTCGCGGATGTCGTCTAAAAGGGTCAGTTCCTTCAAATCCTCGACCACGGCCTTGCGGGCGGCCAGCCGGTCCAGGCCCCGGTACTTCTCGGGGGCGTTTTCGTTGATGCACCCGGCCGCATCCTGGACGGCGATGACTTCCAGGCCGTGTTTGCGGCCCAGTTCGAAGTCGTTCATGTCGTGGGCCGGGGTGACCTTGAGGCAGCCCGTGCCGAATTCGCGCTCGACGTAGGCGTCGGCGATGATCGGGATGCGGCGACCGACCAGGGGCAGGATGGCGAACTTGCCGACCACGTCCTTGTAGCGCTCGTCCTCGGGATGCACGGCCACGGCCGTGTCGCCCAAAAGCGTCTCGGGGCGGGTGGTGGCCACGGTCACGAACTGGTCCGTGCCCTCCACCGGATAGCGGATGTGGTAGAGCTTGCCGATGTGCGGGGCGTATTCCACTTCCAGATCGGCCAGGGCGGTGTGGCAGCGCGGACACCAGTTGATGATGTAGTCGCCCTGATAAATGAGCCCGTCTTCGTAGAGGCGCACGAAGACTTCGCGCACGGCCTTGGACAGGCCCTCGTCCATGGTGAAGCGTTCCCGGCTCCAGTCCACGGACGCGCCCAGGCGGCTTATCTGGTTGAGGATCTTGCCGCCGTATTCCTCGCGCCATTTCCAGACGCGCTCAATGAACGCTTCGCGGCCGAGTTCCTCGCGGGAGCTTCCGGCGGCGGCAAGCGACCGTTCCACCACGTTTTGGGTGGCGATGCCGGCATGGTCCGTGCCCGGCACCCACAGCACCTTGCGGCCGAGCTGGCGGTGGTAGCGGCACAGGATGTCCTGGATGGTGATGTTGAGGGCATGGCCCATGTGCAGGGCGCCGGTGACGTTGGGCGGCGGGATGACGATGGAAT
>JAEZEM010000360.1 GCA_023417745.1 Pseudomonadota bacterium | reverse complement strand
CGCGTTCCACGATGTAGTTGTAGAACTTCTGGGCGTGGAACTTCTCTTCCTGATCCTGAACGTGCAGCCAATTGGCGAAGCCCATGAGGCCCTTGGCCTCGAAGTAGGTGGCCATGGAGACGTAGAGATAGGCGGAGTAGAGCTCCCAATGCACCTGGTCGTTAAGCGCCTTTTCCATGGTCGGCGACAGCATAGGCTAGTCCTTCTTCCACAGGCCGTGAAGGTTGCAGTATTCGCGAGCGGCGACCTTGTCGGCCTTGACGCAGAAAAAGGCTTCCGGGGCCTGGCCGGGCTTGAGGAACTCGCGGTAGGCCTTGCCGTCGGCGATCAGTTCGATCCACTCGATGTAGTGCTTTTCTTCCATGGGGTGGGCCACGGCGCCGACCTTGACCAGATAGCCGCCCTCGACCTTCTCGATGACCGGCACGTGTTTTTCCTTGGCGGCGTCCACGGTGTTTTCGGTCATGAGTTTCATAGGCTGGCCGCAGCACACCAGTTCGCCGCCGCCGGCATGCAGGACTTCAACGATATTGCCGCACAGTTCGCACTTGTAGATTTCGAGTTGTTCAGCCATTTCTTTACTCCTTGCGGTGCCCCGTTCATGGGTGTCCGCCGGGAGCCGGGGGCGAGGCCGGCCGGCGGGGACAAGCAAAACCTTGTATTTCCATAAATCACTTCTCGCGCCCTTAGGCAAGTCCTTAAGCCGAGGAGAACTCGCCCCTACCGTAAAGATTTGGCCAGTTCAGCCGATGGGAGCGGCACGGGGAACGTTCCCGGGGAGGAAACGCCATGACCGCCATCCGCAAACTTCCGGCCGCCTGGGCCATGCTGGCCGCCCTGGCCCTTGCGGGGCCGGTCGGCGGGGGTGAGGCCCTAGCCGACACCCCGGCCCCGCTGCCGACGCAAATCCGTATCCGCGACGTGAGCCAGCCGCCCACGCCCTCGACGCCGGCCAAGCCCTTCGTGTCCAAGCCCGTCAAGCGCAAGCCCAGGCGGGCCAAGCCTCCCCGCCACACGCCCGCGCCGCCCAAGGCCCAGGCGCCGACCGAAAACCGTGGCCCGGCTCCGGTCTCCCAAAACCCGAGCCAGCCCAAGCTGGAAAAACGCTACGAGGCCGCCACCGATTCCATCTTTCCCCTGGACCCGGAACCGGCCAAGGCCCCAGGCCAGGCCCCGGGCAAGCCGGCCGAGCCGGCCCCCGCGCCGGCCGCCTTTCCGCCCGAACCGGCCCCGGCCAAGGCCCCGGCCGCCAAATAACAGGAGTCCGCCATGCGCCTTACCCGCCTCACAGGCCTGATGCCGCTTTTGCTGGCGGCCCTGCTGTCGCCGCTGCTCATGGGCGCGCTGTGCGGTTCCGGCAAAAATCCGCCGCCGCCCCAATATCCCGACGTGGCCATGGCCATGGTCGCCGACCTCGACCGCCAGCTCGGCCCGCGCCTGGGCATGGGAACCCCCACCAACAGCCGGGGACTCTACTGGCTGGTCGTCACCACCCCGGCCGATCTCAACAACCTGGAGCACGCCTCGCCGCTGTCGCGCCTTTTCGGCCAGGAACTCTACGCCGCCTTCGTGGGCCTGGGCTACAACGTCCAGGAGATCAGAAAGGCCAGCGACATCATCTTCAGCCGCAGCCAGGGCGAATTCGTCCTCACCCGCGACACCAAGGCCCTGGCCACGACCCGGGCCACGGCCACCCTGGTCCTGGCCGGCACCTACACCGTCACCCCGGGCGGCGTGCGCTTCAACCTGGAAGTCATCGACGCCCGCAACAACAACATCATCGCCGCGTCCAGCCGCACCCTGCCCATGGACGCCACGGTCGGGGCCATGGCCGGCCTGTCGCCCACCGCCTTCGTGGCCCCAACGGTCTCCACCACCGACCCGGCCAGCTTCGAACGCGAAATGCAGCCGTACATGTCACGACATTGGTAAGAATAATAGGGAGATACCTCCGGGAACCGGGAGGGAGCAACCCCCTCCCGGACCCTCCCTGGCCAGGGTGAAGGGGGACGCGCGGTTCTCCTGCGGGGAGCGATCGCCGTCGCCGCATCCGGCTTGCCAGAGCAGCCGCCATCCCGTATCCAGACAGGATCATTCCCTCGTCAAGGATGGCAGCAGCATGACCGACCATCGCCACGTTCTCGTCGTCGAAGACAGCCGCGTCCAGGCCAAGATCATCTCCCAGCACATCGCCGACCGCACGCCCTTTCCCACCATCGTGGCCCACTCTTTGGCCGAGGCCGAGGCGGCCATGACCGAACAGCGCGACTCCATCTTCGTCGCCATCCTCGACCGCAACCTGCCCGACGATCCCGAAGGCCGCATCGTGCCCCTGGCCAAGAGCCTGGGCATCCCCTCGGTGGTCATGACCGCCAGCTTCTCCGAGGAAGTGCGCAAAATCCTTCTCGAAGAAAACGTGGTCGATTATTTCATCAAGTCCATGGCCGAGATGGAAGCCATGGAGCGGCTCATCGAACGGCTCTACAAGAACCAGTTCGTCCGGGCCCTGGTCGTGGATGATTCCAAATTATTCCGCGCCCGACTGACCGGACTGCTGCGCAATCTCAACATCACCGTCCTGGAGGCCGAGGACGGCCGCAAGGCTCTGGAAACCCTGGCCCAAAACGACGACGTCCGTCTGGTCATTACTGATTACAACATGCCCAACCTCGACGGTTTCGGACTTATCGAGGAACTGCGGGCCAACAAGTCCAAGGAACGCCTGGCCATCATCGGCGTCTCGGCCGAAGGCGGCGGCCAGACCGTGCGCTTCCTCAAGGTCGGAGCCAATGATTTCCTGGTCAAGCCGGTGGAGGTCGAGGAATTCACCTGCCGCGTCCACATGCAGCTCGACATGCTCGACCTGCTCGAAAGCC
>JAEZEM010000132.1 GCA_023417745.1 Pseudomonadota bacterium | reverse complement strand
GCGGCAGGCCGAGGTCGCCAAACAAGGCGGCGCCGGCCAGGGCCAGGCCGCCGAAGGTTCGCGTATCGCGCCGAACCTCGGCCGGGGTCGGGGCCGCGGCCAGCCAGGCCAGGGGCCGGGTCGTCAGCCGGGCAACGGCTGCGCCGACGCGCTCCCGTCCAACCAGCCGCCAGGCGAGCACGCCGCCGCCCAACAGGGCCAGGGCGGCGACCAGCCGGCCAAGGGTCCCCAGGCCGCCGCCGGAAGCCTCGCGCGGCGGTTTGGCAAAGCGGGAGAGATGCAGCGGCGCGTCGGTCTCGAAACACAGGGCCTCGGCCCCAAACCAGGGGTGGGCGAAAAACCGGGCCGTGGCGGCCTTGGCCGGCAGTGCGGCCGTCCCCAGGGGCAGCCAGTCGTCGGCGCTGCCCAGGCGCGCTGCCGAGGCCTTGGAAACCGGCCCTGGCGCGTGGTCGGTTCCGCCTAGGGAGACAAGCGGAGCGGCGGCGAACACGTCGCGCCAGGACACGGCGGGTTCGCCGGAAAAGACGGGCTTGGCCAATTCGAGCTGGCCGGCGGGCTGGCCGCCAAGGCCGGTCACGGTCAGTTCGGCCGGGCCGGACTTTCCGGGCAACCGGGCGATGAGGCGTCCCGACCGGGCGTCGGGCACGGCCGGCGCGCCGCCGGCCACGGACACCGCCGCCGGATCGCCCACCAGCTCGAACCCGGCGGCCAGCCAGGCCATGGGGCCAAGGCTGTGGCCCGGGGCGTAGCTGACGCGCCCGGCCTCGGCGCGGGCCACGGCCGTGGAGGTGACGGGCCAGGGCAGGGCGGCGTCGTAGAGGCCGGTCGTCGCCGGTCCGGCCGGCACGGCGGTCAACATGGCCCGGCTGACGGGCAGGACGAAATCTCGGCCGGTGAAGGTGAAGCGCACCACCGCCCGGGCCACCCGGGCCGGCAGTCCGGGCAGGGGCGTGGGTTGGCCCGGCAGCAGGGGGTAGGTCCGGGCCGGCTCGTCCTGCCCCGGGGCGTAAACAAGGAGCTCCACGCCGGAAAGATTCGGATCGCGGCCGATGTCCAGGCGGAAGAAATGGTTCTTGCCGGCGGCCGGCGCGAAAGCGGCCTCCACGGCCAGGTCCAGGCGCGGTCCGGCCCCTTCCACAACCAGCCCCGAAGCGGCGCGGAAATAGCGGACAGCCCCCGAACCGGTGGAAAGCCCGGGCGCGCCGGCCAGATAGACCGGTTCGTCGGCCAGGCCGCCAAAGCCGTCGGCGGCCCGGCGCGGGGTCCGGTCAAAGGGCGGGGCCAGGCTCCACAGCGGGGTCACGGGCACGCCGCCGTCCGGGCGGTCGATGTCCGGGGCCGCGCCCAGGCTCGTGGCCAGCTCGTCGGCAGCGGCCAGGAAGGCCGGGGTCTCACGCCGGGGCGAGGACAGGGCCAGATAGGCGCGTTCCGCTGTTCCCCCGCCGGGCTGAGAGACGGTCATGGGGGAAAGGCGCAGCTCGGCCCGGGCCGCGCCGCCCTGGCCCACGGCGCCGGCGGCGGCCGTGGTGTTGACGAAAACCCGGCGCACGCCGGCAAAGGGTTCGCGCACCCGGGTGGGCAGGCGGCCGGGCAGGCCGTCCCGGGCCAGGGAGGCCGGGTCGAAGCCCGAAGGGATGAAAGCCAGGCGCTGGGCCAGCCGATCCCGGGCCACCTCGGCCAGGCCCTGGCGGAAGAACATGAGGCTTATTTCCTTCAGGCGCGCCCACTTGATCCCGGGGTGGCGCTCGCGCAGATAGCGGCCCAGGTAGACGCGCAGCACGGTGCGGCCGTCTGGCAGCTCAAAGGTGCGTTTGGCCAGGGCGTACCAGTCAAGGACGGTGCGGGCCTTGGGATCGGCCGGGTCCAGGGCCAACACGAGGTTGACCTGGACCGGGGCCGGCCGGCGCAGGATGACGTCCACGGCCCCGAGGCCCAGGGCGTCGCGGTCGAAGCGTTGCTGCAGAAAGGTCGAGGGGCCGTCCTGAGTGGTGCGCCAGAGATCGTCAAAGGGCAGGTCCAGGACGCGCCGGGCCAGATAGAGGGCGTTCTTGTCGGCCCAGGTGGCCGTGGCGACCTCGGCCGTGTTGTCCGGGGTCAGGCCATCGAGATAGGTCTGGCCGAGGTTTTCCACGCATTCCAGGGGGTCGCTGCCAAAGGTGCGGCCATCCGGGGCGTGCAGGGTCAGGGCGGCCAGGGTGGGATTGGCCGGATCGGCGTCGCGCAGGTCCAGGCCGATTTCGTTGAAGCGCCCCAGGGGAATGTCGCCGCCGCCGGAGGCGTCGGTCAGGGTCTGGACGGTGGCCGGCCCATTGGCCAAGGGCGCGGCCAGGGAAAGCGGCGCGGTTTCCACCACCCGGGAGTATTTGACTTTCTTGGGGCCGATTTTGACGAAGAGCCGACCTTCCACGGCCTGGTCACGGCCGAAGAGGTCGCCCGGCAGCCGCAGGGGCGCGCCTTCGGGCCTGGGATCAAGGTCCAGAGCCAAGGCCGGTCCGGGCTGGCCCAGGCCGAGAGCGCAGCAAAGAACGGCCAGGGGCGCAAGCCAGGGCAGCCAAAGGGCGCGCGACGGCCGCGCGGGCTTGGTCATCGGCGCGACAGCCCGGCCGCGACGGGCGGCCTGGGCCTGGGAGCGGCAAAAACAGCGTGTCATGGCAGGGGCCTAGGGCGTCGTGCCCGGAGCGGCCGGAGTCGGCTGCGGGGCCGGTTGGCCGGCTTCGATGGTTTCGACGTTTTTGGGACGTCGGCTCCGAGGCTTCGGGCGCGGGGCGTCGGCTCCGGCCGGGGCGGCGTCCGGGGCCAAGCTTGGCGACTGATCCGACGGGGCGGCGGCCGGAGCGGACTCCACGGCTTCGGGCTTGGGCCGGCGCTGTCGCTGGGGCCGCCTGGCCGGCGCTTCGCCTTCGGCGGCGGGGGCGTCGGCCGGGGCCGGAGCCACGGCCGAAGACGAAGACGGCGGCGTGGTTAACTGACCCGGGCCGGTCTCGGACGACGGGGCAGGTTCCACAGCTTCGGGCTTGGGCCGGCGCTGCCGCTGGGGCCGCCTGGCCGGCGCTTCGCCTGGGGCGGCCGGGGCGTCGGCCGGGGCCGGAGCCACGGCCGAAGACGAAGAC